>JAJYNV010000257.1 GCA_021786135.1 Bacillota bacterium | reverse complement strand
TGGCGTTCCAAGGCTTGCAGGGCCTGATTCGCCCGTCCGAGCACCTGCGCAGCATCACGCAGGACATGACGCAGCGTTCCCTGGTAGAGCGTTACCTGGTGGCGCCGCTGGGACACTGCGACGACCATGGCACCCGTCTGCCGGCTCACACGCTCGGCGGACCGGTGGCGGATGCCGGTCTCGACGGACGGCACGTGCGGATCGGGAACCAACTGGACATTTGCGCGTACAATCCGCTTGGCGTCGCCCGTGATGATGATGGCGCCGTCCATCTTGCTCAGCTCATAGAGCGCCGCAGGCGTGAAGAGGCAGTCCATGTCGAACCCACCAGCAGCTAGCGCCATCACCTCCGCGCCGTCACCCAGCACGATCAGACCGCCCGTACCTGCATGCAGCACATTCTCGATTCCCTCGCGCAGCGGTGTACCAGGCGCCACCTGCCGCAGTAGCCGATAGAGCCGCTCCTCGTCGCGCACGTAGGCCCTCCTTTGCAGCACGCCCCCGCCAGCCCTGTTCGGCCGGCGGGGGCGTGTGCTGCTGCGCTACTAGCCTACCGGCTGGCCCACATCGGAATGGAAACTCAGGTGACCATCCTCACCGACCGCAATCTGCACCGCACGGCCGCGCTGGACTTGCCCAGCGAGCAGCGCCTCAGACAGCGGATCCTCCAGGAGGCGCTGGATCGCGCGGCGCAGCGGACGAGCACCATAGATCGGGTCGTGGCCCTCATGCGCGATCAAGGCGTATGCCTCATCCGTGAGTGTGATGTGCACATCCTGCTCTTCCAGCCTCTTGGCCACGCCTCCGACCAGGATGCGTACGATCTGCTCCAGCTCGGCGTCTCCCAGCGAGTGGAAGACGATGATGTCGTCGACGCGGTTGAGGAACTCAGGCCGGAACGTGTGCTTGACCTCGTCGAGAATGCGGTCGCGCATCTTCTCGAACCGCTCGCTCTCGCCGGGCGCCGAGCGGAAACCGATGCCTGCATCCTGGCGCATGCGCTCAGCGCCGACGTTCGACGTCATGATCACCACGGTGTTGCGGAAATCGACGTGGCGACCCGTCGCCTCGGTCAGGCGACCCTCCTCAAGCACCTGCAGCAGGATGTTGAACACCTCAGGGTGCGCCTTCTCGATCTCGTCCAGCAGAACCACCGAGTAGGGACGCCGGCGCACCGCTTCCGTGAGCTGCCCGCCCTCCTCGTAACCGACATAGCCCGGAGGAGCTCCGACCAACCGCGAGACCGTGTGGCGCTCCATGTACTCCGACATGTCGATGGTGACCATGGCGTCCTCGTCCTCGAACAGCGCCTCCGCCAGGGCCCGCGCCAGCTCGGTTTTGCCGACGCCGGTCGGTCCTAGGAAGATGAACGAGCCAATCGGGCGCTTGGGGTCCTTGAGCCCCGCCCTTGCGCGGCGGATCGCCTTCGACACCGCTGTGACGGCCGCATCCTGGCCGACCAACCTGCGGTGCAGTTCCTCCTCGAGGTGCAGCAGACGCTCCGATTCCTCCATCTGCAGGCGCTTCACCGGCACGCCGGTCCACGACGCCACGATGTCCGCGATGTCTTCCGCGCCTACAACAAGCTTGTTGGCAACGGTCTGCTGCTCCCACTCTTCCTTCATCTTGTCGAGCTGCTCGCGGATCTGCTGCTCCTGGTCGCGCAGGCGTGCTGCCTTCTCGAACTCCTGCGCGCCGATCGCGGCCTCCTTCTCCTTGCGCGTCTCTTCCAGCTTCACCTCGATCTTTTTCAGATCGGGCGGAGCCACGAAGGAGCGCAGGCGCACGCGAGAAGCCGCCTCATCGATCAGGTCGATGGCCTTGTCCGGCAGGTAACGGTCCGAAACGTAACGGTCCGACAGGCGGACGGCTGCCTCGAGCGCCTCGTCGGCGATCTCGACGCGGTGGTGCGCTTCGTAGCGGTCTCGCAATCCACGCAGAATCTCGATGGCTTCCTCGGGCGATGGCTCCTCGACCATGATCGGCTGGAAGCGGCGCTCGAGCGCAGCGTCCTTTTCCACATGCTTGCGGTACTCGTCGAGCGTCGTCGCGCCGATGCACTGCAGTTCGCCGCGGGCGAGCGCCGGCTTG
Source organism: Bacillota bacterium (assembly GCA_021786135.1). GTDB lineage: Bacteria > Bacillota > Sulfobacillia > JAJZYS01 > JAJYTV01 > JAJZQO01. The sequence continues at coordinate 18,783 of JAJYNV010000257.1, read as the reverse complement.
AGGATGTTCGAGGCGTCGATCGCACCCTCTGCGGCGCCAGCGCCGACGATCGTATGCATCTCGTCGATGAACAGGATGACATTGCCTGCATGGCGGATCTCGTCCATGACCTTCTTCAGGCGGTCCTCGAACTCGCCGCGGTACTTGGAGCCTGCAACAAGGGCGCCCAGGTCGAGCGTGACCACCCGGCGATCCTTGAGCGTCTCGGGCACCTTGCCTGTCACGATCAGTTCCGCAAGCCCCTCGGCGATGGCCGTCTTGCCGACGCCCGGTTCGCCGATAAGCACCGGGTTGTTCTTTGTGCGCCGCGACAGGATCTGGATGACACGTTCGATCTCCTTCTCACGGCCCACAACAGGGTCAAGTTTGCCCTCTTCGGCCAGTTGGTTCAGGTCCCGGCCGAACTGGTCCAGAACAGGCGTCTGGCTGCGCTGGCGCTGCTTTTGGGGCGCGGCACCCTGGGTCGGCACGCCGAGCTGCTGGATCACTTGTCCCCGCACGCGGTCGAGATCCGCACCCAGGTTCAGGAGTACGCGCGCGGCGACTCCCTCTCCCTCACGGATCAACCCGAGCAGGATATGCTCCGTGCCGATGTAGTTGTGACCGAGATGGCGGGCTTCCTCCGCGGAAAGCTCAAGCACCACCTTCTTTGCGCGCGGCGTGAGTCCGATGTCGCCCTCGGCCGGCGTAGAGCCGCGACCGATCACCTTCTCGACTTCAGCGCGCACCTTCTCCAGGCTCACGCCCATGGAGAGCAACGCCTTCGCAGCGATGCCGTCTCCTTCACGGATCAAGCCGAGCAGGAGGTGCTCGGTGCCGACAAAATTGTAGTTCAGGCGGCGAGCCTCCTCCTGAGCCAGAAGCAAGGCTCGCTGGGCGCGCTCGGTAAACCTCTGGTACATCGTCAGATAACCTCCTTATGCAGCCGCTCGCGAATGAGGCGGGCGCGAGCCGCGCGCTCTTCAAGAGTCTGCAAATCGTGGCCGATAGTGCGGGTAAGGAAACCCGGCAACGCCGTGACAAGCATTTCGTTGACCGCCTCCGGCGAGACCTGCAACATGCCCATCTCAACTCCCAATCGCAGTTCCGAAAGAAGCTGCATGGCCTCCTCGCCGCCCAGCAGCTGAGCGTAACGCAGCACCCCGAGCGCTCTGTGGACGCGGTCGTGCGTCTGCAGCAGGGCCCGCTCTTTGAGCATGCGGCGTGCCGCACGCTCCTGATCGATGATCTGCTGCGCCGCCCTCTCGATTGCGGCAACCACTTCCTCTTCGGTCTGGCCGAGCGTGATCTGATTGGAGATCTGGAAGAGGTCACCCGCTGCTTCCGTGCCCTCACCATACAGGCCGCGCACCGCGAGCCCCAACTTGGGCAGCACCTGAAGCAGTTGCGCAATGCCACGGGTACGCACCAAGCCGCCAAGATGTAGCATGACCGAGATGCGCAGTCCGGTTCCAACATTGGTCGGACAGGCAGTAAGGTAGCCGAGTTCCGGCGTGAAGGCGTAGTCCAGTTTCTCCTCGAGGCCGTCGTCGGCCCGCAGGGCTTCGGCCAGAGTCTCCCCGACGGCAAGTCCCGGCCGGAACGCCTGCAGGCGCAGGTGGTCCTCCTCGTTGACCATGAGGCTGAGACCCTCATCGTCGCGCACTGCCAACGCGGCCAGCTCCGGTGCCTGCATCTGTTGGGGGCTGATCAGGTGCTTATCCACGAGAACCTGACGATCTACGGCGGAGAGGTCGGACAGCTTGACGAAGGACCAGCCGGAACCGAAGCCTTGCACCGCCGCCTGCACGCGTCCAAGCACCTGCGCCGCAACTTCCGGCGTGAGGCGCCCGGGGAAGGCGAAGCCCTCGAGGTTGCGTGCCAGCCGCGCGCGGCTGGAGACGACGACATCGGCCATCTCGCCACGCCCGCTGGTCCACGCGCTGCGCGGCGAAGCTAGATGCTCACCGATCTGCATCTCGCCTACCCCCCTTCCGCTTCAAGCTGTTTGATCTCGTCCCGCAGCCGAGCCGCCTGCTCATACTCCTCGCGACCCACCGCCTGCTGGAGCTCACGACGCATCGCTTGCAGATGCCGGTCGCGCTCAAATGCTCCGCCCCGGCGGTGTGGCAGCTTGCCGCGATGTTCGGTCGTACCGTGCAGACGCCTGAGCATCGGCTCGAGTTCCGATCGGAAATGCGCATAGCAACTCGGGCAGCCCAGCAATCCCGTCTCCCGGAAATCGTTGAAGAGGAATCCGCAACTCGGGCAGCGCATCTCGGTTTCCGTCTGGAACGCCTGACCCTGGCCCGCGAAATTGGCGAGTAGACTTTGCAGAAGCGCGGCCGGATTCGCGAGTATATTGATCTCGCCGGACTCCTGCGCGCACTGCGCGCACAGATGCGCCTGCTCGACCTGCCCCTGCACGATGCGTGTCACGTGCACCGTCGCCGGTCTCAGCCCGCAACTCTGGCATTGCATACCCTTCACCTCTCGTCGCTGAGCGCTAACAGCGCGGCGCCAAGGCATCGCGCCCGCACCATGTCCCGTAACGGCAAAGGCAGCCCGATCGCCTCGCGCCGCGTCAGCGCCTGCAGCATGAACGCCTCGCGGGCACTCAGCAGGCCTGCCTCACGGCAGCGCGCGATCAGCGCGTGGGCAGGCGCCTGCGCGATTCCATCAGGCGACGACCTGAGCACTGCGACGATCCGGCCCAGTTCGGGCTGGGCTGCACGGCGGACGCGGATGTATCCGCCACCGCCACGCCGGCTCTCGGTCAGGAAACCACGCTCGGGCGTGAAGCGCGTGGCAAGCACGTAGTTGATCTGCGACGGTGCGCAACCGTACTGCCTAGCCAGCTCCACACGCTGGAGGGCGATCTCGCCCGCCGCGTCGAGCTGAGCCAGGATGTACCGCTCGATGGCGTCGGCCAGCGTCAGCGACACGGTCGCACCCCCGATCAAGGCTTTCTGACTTTCCCTGACCTTATTATAGATTGCGGCTCTTGGTTGTAAAGCCCTACTACGTTATTCCTTCACAAGCTCGATGCAATGCAGGTAATCGGTCTCGGGAATCTCGATGCGCACGGGGTGGTCGCTGTCCGCACCGTGGATGCCGAGAACTCGCCCTGTGAAACCCGCGTCCGCGGCTGCAGCGCGGACCGCGCCAAGAAAGTCCTCCACGGATACGGCATGCGAGCAGGAAGCGGTGCTGAGGATGCCCCCGGGCGGCAGAAGGCGCATGGCTCTGAGATTGATCTCCTTATAGGCGCGCAGGGCTGCGGGCAGATGCGCGCGGCCCCGTGCAAAAGGCGGCGGGTCCAGGACCACGAGATCGAAGCGCTCGCGCGCCTGGCTCAAGGTGCGCAGCGCGTCGAAGGCATTCTCCTCCCGCGCCTCGATCACGACGCCGTTGCGCTCGGCGTTGCGCCTGAGCGCAGTGACGGCATCGCTTGAACTGTCGATCGCGGTGACTGATGATGCCCCGCCTCGCGCGGCGTGCAGCGCAAAACCCCCTGTATAGGAAAAGACGTCGAGTACCCTCCGGCCGCTACTTAGTGCTCCGACGCGGCTGCGATTGCGGCGCTGATCGAAGTAGTGCCCTGTCTTCTGCCCGGAGAGCAGGTCCACAAGGTAGGTCACACCCTCCTCGTGCACCTCGACGGGTCCCCGCGGCGGGTCACCGGCCAACATGCGGAGTTCGAGACCCAGACCCTCGTGCTGACGACTCGGCGACACCGCGCGCAGCACGACGCCCTCTGGGCCGAGTGCCCGGATCTCATCCAACAGCCAGGGCAACAGGACCTCCTGAGCACCCAGGGTGTCTGGGCTGACGATCGCGTACCCGCCCATGCGTTCGAGGACGAATCCGGGAAGGCCGTCCGCCTCGGCGTGTACGAGCCTCAGGTCGGTCACATCCGGCATCTCCTGCCTGCGACGCGTGATGGCGGCGTGCAGCTTCGCCGTCGCCCACTCGGGGTCAGGGTGCCGTTCACCCCGTGTCAGGATGCGAACCAGGATGCTGGACTCCGGATTCAGATAGCCGCTCCCGACGAGACGACCACGGGCGTCCGCCACCTCGACGATCTCGCCGGGTGCGAGGTCCGCGGGAAGATCCCGAAATTCACCGTGGAAGACCCAGGGATGTCCTTGCAGGACTCTGTGCTGTCCCGGACGCAAGATCAGCCGACGAATGGTGCGTCTCCCCCTTCGATGGCACGGGCCAGGGCCAGCATGGATCCGCTCCACACAGGATTGCCCGCACGGTTCTTACGCCGCGCGTAATGGCCATCGACGAAGGCAAAGTCGATACCCGCCTGCGTCGCCGCGCCATCGTCGCGCAGATCGTTGCCGATCATCAGCGCTGCCTCGGGCGCTATCTCGAAGTGCCGCAGGATCTCCTCGTAGAAGAGCGGATCCGGCTTGTTGTGACGGCAGGTTTCAAACGACGTGATGCCGTCGAAATCGGATGGAGCGATCTTCGCCCAGCCGAGCCGCTCCTCGATGACGAAGCGCGGGAAGACGGGGCTTGTCGCCAATATCAGATGGAGGCCCAGTCTGCGGGCTGCCGCGACGAACGACCGTGCCCCCGGCACTGGGCGCGTGTGCTGCCGCAGCGTAGGGAAAATATCCCGATAGAATGTCATGAAGGCCCGGTCGCAAGCGTCGGATGTCTCGCTGGTCAGGCCCGCCCGAAACGTCGCATAGAACGCTTCCTCGTTGGTCGTGCGGTCCCCCCGACTCGAGACCATCGTCGCGACCGCCGTCATGAGGCGCGTTGAGAAGTCGGGGAGGCGTACGGCCTCCCCGACGAATGTGGCCAACTGCTGCAGGTACACCGGCAGGAAACGGTCGATATCTAGCCCGAGCAGCGTGCCGTCGAGATCCACGAGCAGGTGGGACTTTGTCAACGCGCGGTCGCCTTGGCCTTCTGCATGATCTGCTGCGCGATCTGCGCAGGCACCTCCTCGTAGTGGGCGAAGCTCTGGCGGAAGCTCGCGCGGCCGCCGGCGAGGGAACGCAGCTCGATGGCGTATCGCTGGATCTCGATCCGCGGCACAAGCGCATGCACCCGGCTGCGTCCGCCTTCGGAATCCATGCCGAGGACGTGTCCGCGCTTGCGGTTGATCACACCGATGATATCGCCCATGGCAGACTCCGGGCAATCGACCCACAGTTCGTCCACGGGTTCGAGCAGCACCGGGTGGGCCTTCTGAGTTCCTTCGCGGAAGGCGAGCGCCCCTGCCACCTTGAATGCCATTTCGGACGAGTCGACCGGGTGGTAGCTGCCATCGACCAGCGCGCAGCGCACGCCCGTCACCGGGAAGCCGGCCAGGGTGCCCTGGCTCATGGCCTCGACGACGCCCTTTTCCACTGCCGGCCTGTACTGCGACGGCACGACGCCACCGAAGATCTTGTCCTCGAAGACGAATTCTCCGCCCTCAAGCGGGCTCAGCTCCAGCCATACGTGACCGAACTGCCCGTGACCGCCCGTCTGCTTCTTGTGCTTGCCCTCGATGCGCACCTGGCTGCGGATCGTCTCGCGGAAAGGCACCTCAGGCAGATCCATCTCGACATCGACGCCGAACTTGCGCTTCAAGCGGTCGTGCAGCACCTCGAGGTGCATTTCGCCCAAACCGGCAACCACCGTCTCGTGGCCGCTTGGATGCTCGAGCTGCAGGGTCGGGTCCTCTTCCAACAACCGGTTCAGGGCACCGGACAGGCGGTCCTCGTCGGCGGTGCTGCGAGCTTTCAGGGCCAGACGGAAGACCGGCTCCTCAAATGCGATGCCCTGTGCGGCGGGCATGTTTGCGTGGGCCGCCAGGGTGTCGCCCGTCTTCGTGTCCTGCAAGCGCGCCACCGCCCCGATCTCACCTGGCATGAGCTCGGCGACCGGCTCCTGCTTCTGGCCGCGCAGGCGGTACAGCTGGCCGAGCCTCTCCTCCTGCCCCTGCCGGACGTTGAAGAGGTGGCTGTCAGACCGGAGGCGGCCGCTGAGGACGCGCAGCAGGCTGAGGCGCCCGACGTGCGGATCGGCGGTCGTCTTGAAGACGAAGGCGGAAGCATCGGCGGCCGCCTCCGGAGCGATGGTTCCGGCTGCCGCAGCAGTGGGGCGCGGTGCGGCACCGAACTCGACGATCGTCGAGAGAAGCATGCGCATGCCGGCCATGGACGCTGCAGCTCCGAAGAGCACCGGGACTGCGACACCGCCGCCCACCGCCTTGGCGATCACGCGGGTGAGCACCTCGTCGCTCAATTCACCCGAATCGAGGTACTGTTCGAGCGCCTCGTCGTCGGCCTCGGCCACGCGCTCGCAGAGCTGGTCGCGCAGACTCGCTGCATCTGCGGGAGCCTCGTCGACGGCCTTGCCGTCGAGTCCCTCAGACTTGCCGTTCCAGATGGCGTAGGTGCCATGGAGGGAGGATTCGTGGCCGAGCGGCCAGTCGAGCGCGACGAGGGAGTTGCCGTAGGTCTCGCGCAGGGTGGCGAGCGCATCGGCGGCGCTTGCGTTCTCGCGATCAAGCTTGTTGACGAAGATCATGCACGGCATGCCCTGTCTGAGCAGGCGATCGAACTCAAGTTCAAGACCCACTTCGACCGGAGCCGCGGCATCCACCACCAGGATCGCGAGGTCGACGACGCGTTCCGCGGCGCGGACTTCGCCCACGAAATCCAAGTAGCCAGGCGTGTCGACAAAGTAGAGCGACTTGCCCTGAACCTGTGCCGATCCCACCGCAAGGCTGAGACTGATATGGCGCCGCTGCTCCTCGGGTTCCTGGTCGAGGCTGGATGTACCGTCATCCACCTTGCCTCGCCGGTCGAGAGCTCCGGCACCATAGAGAAGGGCCTCTGCAAGTGTCGTCTTGCCACAGCCACTGTGGCCGAAGAAGCCTACGGAACGTACACCGTCAGGCACCACATCTCCCATCTCGTGCGGCGCGGAACGCGCCCCTGCCTCCTTTGGCACTCCGGATTGCAGCCCGGACTTGTGGCCGCTTTCGCCGGTTGCGGCCAGGACTCCTTCAGCCGACTGGCCTCCTGCTGCGGTCCTTCTGGTCCTCTGGTCGCCGCCATTCCAGCCCTGGCAGCCACGTGACGGCGAGGTAGGCACTGCCAAGCAGACTCAGGGCCGCAAAGATCTGTGGCTCCCAGGAGACGCCGAGCGTCGCAATCGCCAGTCCAAGCGGAGTCCAGCCCCTGCTCGTAGGCACCGGCTGGCGTCCGACCACGCCCCTCAGGTGGTGCAGCACGGTCAGCACAGCCGCCGTCGACCAGGCCACGGCCAGCATGCGCGCCCAGAGCATCCCGTCCTGCGGCTGCAGTGCAGCCACGGGCAAGGGAAGCAGCAGTACGAGCGCGCCGAGCAGTCCTATCCGCGTACCTGCCGATGGATAGCGCCGCCGCGATCCCACGACATATGGCCTGCTGCGCCAGAATCCACGCAGGGTCGGCAGGAGATCTGCGGCGAGCAGGACGCCTCCGAGTCCTGTAAGGGCGAGGAGCCACGTCTTGGCCACCACAACGGAGAGGATCAGACCGGCATGCCAGAGCACCGCTCCCCACCGTGCCAGATGGATCGACAGGGGACGACGATTGACGAGCCTGGGCCAGACGTAGAGAGCGACACCCAGGACGAGGCTGCCTAGCCAGCCCAGAAGGAGCAGCATCTCGGTGGGCGTTTCGAGGGCCCTGCCGGTCGTGGCCCCTACGATGGCCACCAGGAAGAGATAAACCGGGGCCGCGGCAAAGAGCGCTCGCGCCACCTGATCGCGCGCAGGTGTCGCCATGACCGGTCTGCCTACCGGGGCCACATACTCCTGCATCGGATCGATTACCCTGCCCTGCTGCGGGGGGCGCCACCAGGCGAGGTAGGCGTAGATCGCAGAGGCAAGGAGCAGGGCGAGGAAACCGACGCGCTCCAGCAGTCCACCAAAGGCGGTGACCGGAGCCGACAGCAGGAGAAGCGCTGCGAGCATGGCGGTCACGAAGGCCGTGGCAAGACGCCCGGGTACGCCTTGGGGCGTCGCATGCAAGACCTCGAGTCCGATGCCGCCCGCCATGAGCCCGGAGGCTCCGTAGCCGAGCCACAGGCGCAGGTCGTCCGCAGCGAGAGCGCTTGGCATGGCGATGAGCCAGATACTGGCCAAGGCTGCCGCTACCAGGCTGAGAGCGGAGGCGACCACGTACCGGCGCATCGCAATCCCCCCTCGGCGGAGCCTACACCTGCCAGTCCACTGCCTCGTCCGCGCCGCCAGCACGCAGGTTGACGTAGCGCGCCAGCACGAAGAGGAGGTCCGACAGACGATTCAGAAACGGGACGACTTCCGGATTGAACTCGGCTTCGGTTCCGGCACGCACCACGCGCCGCTCGGCACGCCGGGCGATGGTGCGCGCCTGCTGGAGATAGGCGGCCGCCTTCACCCCGGAAGGGAGAACGAAATTCTTCAAAGGAGGCAGTTCCGCCTGCAAGCGGTCAATCTCTTTTTCGAGCCGAGTGACATCCTCCGGTTTGATAGCCCGCGCCACACCTTCCGGCTGCGGCATGGTCGAGATGTCGTAGCCCGCATGGAACAGCCGGTTCTGCAGGTGAATCAAGAGCGGTTCCAGCGTATCGCGTGTTCCCAGCTCTGCCCGCACGACGCCTAGCACGGCGTTGAGCTCGTCGATGGTGCCGTACGCCTCAACCCGGGCATGTGCCTTGGAAAGACGCTGGGGCACCCCTTTCGGCGTGTAGAGACTCGTGTCGCCATGGTCGCCAAGTCGCGTGTAGATATGCATCGTCCTGCCCCCTAGCCTATGTGCAAGTTCTCTCTGGCTCGGGGCGGACCCTGCCTTGGCGACCATGCCGCGGCGATTCGGCATGCTCTGCTAAAATAGTGCGGAACGCCCCGCTGCAAAGGAGGCGGACCCCATGGTCCGCGTCGGCATAATTGCGAACCCAGCCGCAGGCAAGGATGTGCGGCGCCTCGTCTCGGAAGCGACGATCGTAACGGCGCCGGAGAAGGTGGGCCTCCTGCGGCGCGCCCTGGTCGGTCTCGACGCCACACCCGTCGCTGAGGTGGTTTACCTGCGCGACAGCATGCACCTCGTCGACCAAGCGGTACAGGCGCTGCCACAGCAGCGCAGGCCGGCTTTCACCCTCAAGGCCCTCGACCTCGCGCTGCGCCACAGCCCCGAAGATACGCGGGCCGCCGCAGCCCTCATGGCTTCCCAGGAAGTCCAAGGCATTCTCGTTCTCGGAGGTGACGGCACCAGCCGGCTTGTCGCCAAGGAAATCGGCGACGTGCCCATGCTGCCCATCTCGACGGGAACGAACAACGCGTTCCCGCATTGGACCGAGGCTACGGCTGCGGGTCTGGCCCTGGGCTTTGTCGCCTCAGGCTACGCGCAGGACGCCGTCCGTCGCCGCAAGCGCATCGAGGTGCACCAGGACGGCGAACTGAAGGCGATCGCACTTGTTGATGCGGTCGTCTTGCGACCGGAGAGTTCCGCGGTGCTGGCGGTCTGGGACCCTGGCGACGTCGAGGAGGTCGTGGTGACGCAGGGCCTTCCGGAAACGGTGGGCTGGTCCGCCGCCGTCGGCGCCGCGCTTCCCACCGGACCCGCGGATGCGCACGGGGCGCATCTGCGACTCGATCACGAGTCCGGGCGCCGCCTCAGGGCAGCCATTGCGCCAGGACTCGTCGCGGACCTGGGCATCGCGGAAGTGCGCGCACTACCCTACGACACCGCGATCACGGTACGCGGTCCGCGCTCGATAGCCCTGGACGGCGAGCCGCTTTGGCGCGTGCCAGCCGGCCAGCAGGCAACGCTGACCGTAAGCCCGCATGGCCCACGCGTCATTGAAATTGCTGCCGCGCTCGCCGTCGCCGCACGCGAAGGCGCCTTCTGGCAGGTTCCTACCAGGTAGGCACGTAGGACGGCGGCGGAACGACGGTAGGGTCGCGCGAGGTGAGCGACGCGACATACTCGAGCGTCGACGCGATATTGCCGGGTGTGGTCTTCGGCGTGCCGGTATTTATGCGTGGCAATTCGAGCGGCAGCGCCGACGTCGTCACGCCCCAGCCCCATTCGGCGAGCACCGCGTAGCGATAGCCTTCCTGGCTGAGGATGTGTTCCACCGGCTGGTTGTAGGATCCGAACGGGTACGCGAACCACAGGATCGGCTGGTGCGTTTCGGCCTCGAGGATCTGGCGCGCATGCAGAAGATCGACGCTGACGCGGGCGGTATATTGGCTGGTCGTCTCCACCTGGCCGGTCACCGGGTTGTATATGCGCGACGTCAGAGCCGGCCCGTTCTTGCCTGGGCCCGTGGGCACGGTGCCATGGCTGGCCAGCGTGTGGGAGCCGACGGTGAGAAGTCCGGACTGCTCCATCGCCTTCACTTGCGCCCAGGAAAGATCGCCAGGAAAGCGACCGATGCGGTTGACGATCAGAAAAGTCGCGAAAGGTACCTTGTCTGCGGACAGCACGGGGTAGGCGTACGTGTAGACGCTCTCGAGGCCGTCATCGAAGGTGAGGGCCACCGCATTCGGGGGCAGGCTGCCGCCGGAGAGGAACGCGGCGACCTGCGGCAGGGTGACGAAGTTGAATCCCTGCGCCTGAAGCGTCGCGATCTCTGCCGCAAAAGCCTTGGGCGTGATGTAGTCGCCATGTGCCACCGGGCTGAGCCCGTGGTACATCAGGATCACGACCTCGCCACGATAGTGGACAATAGAGGGGGCCGTGGTCTTGATCGGCGCCTGGCGCACCTTGGCCGCGACAGGAGGTGGCTTTGGGCTCGCACGATGCGCAGGAGCCGCGTGCGGCTCGGTGCCACAGCCTGCGAGCAGGACCGCAAGCGCTACAGCGGCAGCAATGACAGCGCGCATGGCGTCCTCCTTTTGAGACGGTGTGCCCGCTCATCATAGCAGATGGTTCCTGTCCTCAATTCCCGCCGAGCACCTTCCGGTAGCCGCCATGACCCTGGAATACGGCCCGTCGCACCCGGCTGATCGTGGCGGCGGAGGCGCCCGTCCTCTCCTTTGCCTGCTCATAGGTGGCTCCGCTGAGCAGGGCCGACGCGACCGCGACACGCTGCTCGAGCGCATGTATCTCACCCGGCGTGAGGAGGTCCTGCAGCAGGGCCGCGCAGTCTTCCGGCGTCTCGAGGCTTAGCAGGATCGCGACCAGCAGGCGTCGCCCGTCCATCTCGTTCACGTTTGACCACGTCCAGAGCAGAATCGGTGCACACGGTGTTCGCCTCCGCAACTTCGCGCCCGCCTTCTGCGAATCCTGTGCCTGGACTTTACTATGTAGAAGGGGTGGTGCTCTCGTGCAGCACGATCGGCTGGAGGTGTTCTACGACGGCAGCTGCGCTCTCTGCCGGACGACCGCCCACGCGTGGCAGCGAGAGGACGTGGAGGGCAGGCTGCTCTTGAGGCCCCTGCAGGAGGCGCTGCCCTCGGACGCTCCAGACCGCGGCCTCCTGGAGCTCGAGATCCACGTCCGCAGCGCGGAAGGCTGGCAAAGCGGTGCCAAGGCTCTCCTGGCTATCTACCGGCGCCTCCCGAGGGGACAGTTGATGGCATTGATCGTGCGCGTCGGCATCGCCGTCGGCGTCGCGGAACCGCTCTATCGCCTGATTGCCCGCCACAGGGCGCATCTCCCCACGCTTCTCACGCCTCCAGGACGACGCGGCTGACCGCCAGGAGACGCCCGAAACAGGTATGGCGCGCGGCTTGACGGAATCGCCATCTGGAGACAGTGCTGCGGAGGCGGGCAGAGTGCAGGGCGTACGCAATCAGCAGGGCTACCGCGCAGGTCAAAGGCAGTGATGGCGAATCACACGTTCGACAGCCTGCGCCTGCACCGCAACTACCGACTCTATTTCGGGGGCCAGGCCATCTCCCAGATCGGAACCTGGCTGCAGGGTGCTGCACAGTCCTGGCTCGTGCTCGAGCTCACCCACTCCGCAGTCGATGTCGGCCTTGTTTCTTTCTGGCAGTTCGTCCCGTTCACACTCTTCGGCCTGCTCGGCGGTGCGTTGAGCGACCGGCTCGATCCGAGGCGTACGCTCATTGCCAGCCAGACAGCGATGGGCTTTCTGGCTGCGGCACTGGCCGGTTTCGCCTGGTTCCATCTCAGCAGCCTCGCGATCGTCTATGCCATCGCTGCGGCGCGCGGCGTCGTGATGATCTTCAACAGCCCAAGCCTGCAGCGCCTGATGATCCGTCTGGTCGGCCGGGAGGAACTCGCAAATGCCATCTCGCTCAACTCGGGCGTGAACAACGCAACCCGCATCATCGGCCCTGGCCTTGCAGGGCTCGTCATCGCGGCAGCGGGCGTCAGCGTGTGCTTCGCGCTCAATGCCGTGAGTTATGCCGCCGTCGTACTTGCGCTGGTTGTCATGCGTTCGGGGGAGTTTTCCTCCGTTACGCAGGCCGACACGCGCATGTCCATGCTCAGGAGCGTGCGCGAAGGCCTCGCCTACGCGCGCAAGACCCCAAGCGTGCTGATTCCGCTCATCATGCTCACCGTGATTTCGATCACCGGCATCAACTTCTCGGTGCTGCTGCCGGTGCTGGCAGCTCAGACGCTGCACTCCGGGCCCGAGGTCTTCGGCCTGATTTCCTCCATCTTCGGACTGGGCGCAGTCCTGGGTGCGCTGATCGCAGCCGCCCTCAACCGCGCCACATGGGGCATGCTCCTGCTCAGCGCCGGAGGGTACAGTCTCTTTCAGGTCCTTCTGGCACCGCAGCGAGCGCTATGGCTGGTACTTCTGTCCCTCGTCGCCGTGGGAATCTGCTATACCGTCTACACGTCGGTGACGAATGCCATGGTCCAGCTGGCCGCACCCGACGCCTTGCAAGGACGGGTCGCCGGGCTCTACAGCTACGTCTTTCTCGGCACGAGCCCGCTGGGCGCGCTGTTCGCCGGCTATCTGACCGAGGCCGGCGGCACAGGCCTGACGTTCGCCGCGGCCGGTGTCATCGGCCTGTTCGTGAGCGCGCTCGCGCTCGTCGGCCTGCGCCGTCGCACCGCAACCGCCTAGCGTTCATCTACCACATCGGAAGGATATCTTGTCCTCGCGCCGAAACGCGCTCCAAGCCATCCGCCGGCTGACCGCCCGGAGGCGGGAAGGGGGAGCGCCATGCCAGGACCGAGCTACAGCCATGGAACGACGCTCGAGCAGCTCATCGGACAGACGATCGGTGACCATTTCGACGCTCAGGTGGACCGGCATCGCGATCGCGAGGCAGTCGTCGACCGCCAGAAAGGGGTGCGCCTCACCTACGGCCAACTAGGTGAAGCCGCCACGCGGTTGGCCCAGGGCCTTCTGACTCTAGGCGTCGCGGCGGGCGAACGCGTCGGCATCTGGTCGCCGAACCGCTGGGAATGGATCGTGACCCAGTTCGGCACGCCCAAGATCGGCACCATCCTGGTAAACGTCAACCCGTCCTACCGCCTGCGCGAGCTCAGATACGCTCTGCGCCAGAGCGGCATCCGCACGCTCATCACGGCTCCCGGCTTCGGGAAGAGCGACTATCTCGGCATGCTGCGCGAACTCCTCGGCGATCTCGGCTCAGGCGGTCTGCCTCATCCTGACTTCCCCGACCTGCGCGAGATCGTCGTGCTGGACGAACAGGCACCCAGGGGCATGCTCACTTGGTCGGACCTGATGAACTTGGGCGAAGATACCCCCGCAAGTGCTGTAGAGAGCCGGCAGGCAGAGGTCCAGTTCGACGAGCCCGTAAATATCCAGTACACGTCTGGCACGACCGGATTGCCCAAAGGTGCCACGCTCTCGCACCACAACCTGCTGAACAACGGCTACTTCATCGGCGAACTGATGCGCTTCACGCCAAAGGACCGTCTCTGCATTCCGGTACCCTTCTACCATACCTTCGGCATGGTGCTTGCCAATCTCGCCTGTGTTACGCACGGTGCGGCGATGGTGATTCCCGGCGAAGGCTTCGACCCCGGGCAAGTGCTCGCCACGGTGGAGGCTGAGCATTGCACCGCCCTGCACGGGGTACCGACCATGTTCATCGCGGAACTCGGCCATCCCGACTTCGATCACTTCGACCTCAGTTCGCTGCGCACCGGACTGATGGCGGGATCGCCCTGCCCGGTCGAGGTGATGCGCCAGGTGCAGTCGCGCATGCATATGTCCGAGGTGGAAATCGCCTACGGCATGACCGAGACGTCGCCCGTCTCGACGCAAACGCGGGCCGACGACCCGCTGGAGCTGCGGGTCGGCACCGTCGGGCGCGTCCATCCGCACGTCGAGGTGAAGATCGTCGACCCCGCGACCGGTCACGTAGTGCCGCAGGGCACGCCCGGCGAACTTCTGACGCGGAGTTACGCCGTGATGCTGGGCTACTGGGAGAACCCCGAAGCCACCGCGCAGGCGATCGACGCGGCGCGCTGGATGCACACGGGCGACCTCGCAGTGATGCGCGAGGACGGTTACATCAACATCGTCGGCCGGATGAAGGACATGATCATCCGCGGCGGCGAGAACATCTACCCGCGCGAGATCGAGGAATTCTACTACATCCATCCGAAGGTGGAGGACATCCAGGTCATCGGCGTCCCGGACGTCAAATACGGCGAGCAGGTCATGGCCTGGATCCGCCTCAGGCCTGGTGAGACCTCCACTGAGGAGGAGATGCGGGAGTTCGCCCGCGGCCAGATCGCGCACTTCAAGATTCCGCGCTACGTCAAGTTCGTCGATGCCTTCCCGATGACGGTGACCGGCAAGGTGCAGAAGTACATGATGCGGGAGGCAGCAGTCAAGGAGCTAGGCCTCGAGAGCGCAGCCGGTCAGACAACGGCCTGACGGGGGCACGCGTAGCCGGGGCTTGCGCCATTCGCTTGGCCCGGGCCCCGGCCTGCGATGACTTTCGCCTTCTGACAGTTCCTGAGGCACTGGCTGTTCTCCATGGGCGGCAACGTATCCGTCTTGTCCACGCGCCGTATGGTCCAGTCTCCCGCGCGCGTGCCATCGAAATCGAACATCTCCGCGTCCGCATTGACGATGCGACCCGCTCATCGTGGCACCAGAGGGCACCAAGCCGGACGGTTCGCACAAAGGGGTGTGACTGCTTCCGAGCGGGCTCGCGGCCACGTTCAGCATGGGGGAGTTACCGACTTCATCATGCGCCAAGTGACGAGGTCGTCCCTTTCCTCCGCCTCCAGTCTGACGAAGCCTTGCTTCAGGTAGAAGCGCAGGGCGTGCTCGTTGCGCTCCGAAACGCGAAGGTGGTATTCGCCTAGACCTTCGTTGCAGAAATAGCGTTCGGCGTACTGGAGGAGTTCCCGTCCCAGCCCTTGGCCCCGCCACCTCGGCACCAGGTAGAAGAGGCTTGCATAGCCGACGTTGCGCCCCTCATACTCTCGAGTCCAGATTTCCACCTGACCGGCAACGGCACCGCCGGCCAGCACAATCCTCTGCCCCTCCGGAAACCTCTGCAAGCGATCCTGCAAGATGGTCCGATAATTGCTCTCGGAGAACTCCTCGTCCGACCCGAAGCTGATCTCGAACACGTCCCGGTGAAACGCGACGATGGTCGCCCAATCCCGGAACAGATCGATGCTGCGAAACTGCAGCACCTCAGCCGTCATCGCCCGGCTCCGTTCCGCCACTCGCTCTCGAGCAGGCCAAACACAACGTGGTCGACGTAATGGTCGTAAAGCCACTCGGCATCGCGCACTACGCCCTCCTGGACGAAGCCGAGCCTTCCGGCAACCGCCTGACTGCGCGCGTTCCCTCTCGCCGCCCTGAGCTCCATGCGGTGCAGCCCGTACTGCCCGAACGCTTCATCGAGGATCGCCCTGCACGCCTGTGTGACAAGTCCCTGTCCCTCGAATTCCTCGCCAATCCAATAACCAAGCGACGCCTGCCGGTTTGGCACGTCGATCGGATGCAGACCGCCCACTCCGCAAAGCCGGCCGGATTGCCAAATGCCCGCCTGAAAGCCTAGTCCCTTTAGGCCTGCCCCGGTTCGGTGGATAGTCTAAGACTTGGCTCTCGAGGCAACGCTAGGCTCCGGATTTGGTCCGGGTAAGGCATCTACATCCGGACGGAAGGGGGTCAAGGGGGAAACCCCAGCGGGGTTGCCCCCTCCCCTGGCCCCGTCGTCGCAGAGGCGGTGGGGAAAGCGTTGGCTACCGAGAGGAGGACATCCACGGTGGCGAAGTCGAGGGCACCTTACGCGCCCGAGTTTCGGGCGGAGGCCGTGCGTCTGGTGCGCGAGCAGGGAAGAAGGATCAGCGTCGTTGCGCGTGAGCTCGGGATGTCGGACGAGGCACTGCGGCTATGGGTGCGCCAAGCGGAGGTAGAGGACGGTAAGCGCGAGGGCTTGACGGAGCTTGAGCGGGACGAATTGCGGCGGCTAAGGCGCGAGACGCGGGTATTGGCAGAGGAGAGAGAGATCTTAAAAAAAGCAGCCGCCTTCTTCGCCAAGGAGAGCAGCCGGACACGGTAGAGGTCTTCCGGTTTGTGGAGGTGGAGAAGGCGATCCACAGCGTGAACATGCTCTGCCGGGTGCTCAAGGTCTCGAAGAGTGGCTTCTACGCCTGGCGCGGACGCACGCCGAGCCGTCGCGAGATGGCGGATGCGGAGCTGCGCAAGCAGATCGAGGACATCCACAGCAACAGCCGGGGGACTTACGGCGCCCCCCGCGTGCACGCCGAACTCCGCTCTGGGCGCGGCGTGCGCTGCTCACGCAAGCGTGTGGCGCGCCTGATGCGCGAGGCAGGCATCCAGGGCGTCAGCCGGCGCAGGACGGTTGGCTGCACCCATCGCAACCCTAAGGACCCGTTGGCTCCGGACCTGGTGCAGCGCGAGTTCACCGCCGAGGCCCCGAACCTCCTCTGGGTCGCGGACATCACCCAGCACCCAACCGCGGAGGGCTGGCTCTACTGCGCCGCGGTCATGGACGCCTTCTCCCGTCGGAT
This sequence comes from Bacillota bacterium, assembly GCA_021786135.1. GTDB lineage: Bacteria > Bacillota > Sulfobacillia > JAJZYS01 > JAJYTV01 > JAJZQO01. The sequence goes on along the minus strand of JAJYNV010000257.1, from coordinate 1,861 downwards.
CGTCGGCTGGGCGATGGGCGAGCGGATCGGCACCGAGCTCGTGATCGACGCCGTCAACATGGCGATGCGTACCCGCAAACCCGAGCCTGGGACGATCCACCACTCGGATCACGGCGCACAGTACACTTCGATCGCTTTCGGCCAGCGCCTGCGTGAAGCAGGCCTCGTCGGCTCCATGGGCTCGATCGGCGACTGCTACGACAACGCGATGATGGAGAGCTTCTGGGCCACGCTCCAGACAGAACTCCTTGATCGCCAGCGCCACTGGCCCTCAAAAGCCCTCCTGCGCTCGGAGATCTTCTGGTTCATCGAGGGCTTCTACAACCGCCAACGGCTGCACTCCAGCCTCGGCATGCTCACCCCGGACGAGTTCGAGAGGAGGTGGGTCGCTACGGCTACAGATCACCAATCACGCGCTTCGTAGCCAAGCCCCCAACCTGTCCACTAAACCGGGGTCACTCCACTTGGCAAACTGCTCGAGGGTACTCCCAATGAAGGCCTCGCTGTCCGCCACTGTCCGTGTGCGGTCAACCCACGGCAGCCAGCGCCGCAGGTGTGAGCGCGACGCCTCCGTCAAAGCGAACATCTCGTTCGCGTCGCCAAGCTTCAGGTACGCATCCTGCGCAAGCGCATGCACGAACATGAAGATTCCCCTCTCATCCGCCGGTAACAAGCAGAGGCACCGGTTTCATTCCTGTCGCCCTGGTGAGGCACCTGCCAATCGCGCGCAGTGCCCGGAACACAGGGCCCCAGTACCAAAGCATTCTCGGCTTCAAAGGCCCACGCCTCGCCATCGCCGGTACGCATGGCTTGTCAAACTGCGAGCAGCTAGCCACCATCGGCCAGCTCAACGCTCACCGTTGCGAGAGGTAGGCTGCGGTCACCTGCAGTGTCGACGGCGCGCCCGGCTGCAGGCACTCCGGGACGAACGCGTGTCCGCCGTAGTTGTTGAACGAGGTTCGTAGGGTACCTCCGCCTGCAGGCAAGACAATGCGAAGCTCGACTGGCTCGCTGCGGGCGCCGCACCAGTTGCCCCACCAGACGACGAGATAAGCCGCGTTTGCAGCATGTGGACTGAGGATCTGTGCGTGCAAGACCAGGTTTGACGGAGTGGCCAGCATCCTCGTCGCGAGCACGCTGCCGCCGCGAAGGAGATTCAGGGCGGTTGGCACGCCCGCCAGAATGCAGGAGTACGCACCGATGTCCGTGATCCTGACGTTCGCTTGTATTTGCGTGCCGCCACCCTGGTTGCCGCTGTTGGCGGCAGAGAGTTGCGTAGCGCTACAAGCAGGCGCTGCTGCAATTGCAGTCGCCCCTCGGCTGCTCTCGACAAACTCGCCGTCGGACCAGGTAAACATCTCTTTCACCCACTCGGCTTCGGTGTTGTTGTACATCGTACTTGTGAATGCATTTGGACCCACCTTCGCAAACCGCGGAGAATATCCCGCATTCGGCGGCCCCAGCACCACGTAGGTGGATATCGGTAGTTCTTTAATCCCGTCAGGCTCAACGGAGAATATTTGGTACTGGTTATTGTCGCTACCAGCATACTGGCCAAGCGCGAAGTCGGGATAGGTGTTACCGTTGTAATCGACGAAAGTGAACCGAAACTTGTGCATGAACAGCGTATACTGCTGGGACGGCAGATTCAGTACGGCTGTAGTCCGTCCGAATGCTCCGATCTCCCGGAGTTGAAACTTACCCGTCCAATTCTTGCCCTGAAATGGACCGATCACCTCATTGTTCAGAAATGTTCCGCTCACATCGACAAGCTCCACACGGGAACCGCCATAGCCCGGCAGATAGCTGTCAGCGAGTACGACGTCGTGCACCGGTATTGGCGTGCCAAGCCTGGCGAAAG
>JAJYNV010000261.1 GCA_021786135.1 Bacillota bacterium | reverse complement strand
TGGGATGACGCCACCCAGGGCACGCGCTTCGAGGAGCGCGAGATACCCGAAGAGATGCGCGCGGAGGCCGAGAAGTGGCGTGAGCGCATGGTCGAGGCCGCCGCCGAGGCGAACGAGGCCTTGATGGACAAGTATCTCGGGGGCGAGACTCTCACGATCGAGGAGATCAAGGCGGGGCTGCGTGCCCGAAGCCTGGCCTCGCAGATCGTCGTGACCTTGTGCGGTTCGGCGTTCAAGAACAAGGGCGTGCAGTCGATGCTCGACGCGGTCATCGAGTACCTGCCGTCGCCCAAGGAAAAGAAGGCGATTGTCGGCCACCTGGATAACAAGGACGCCACGGAGGTCGAGTGTCCGGCCGAGGACAGCGCGCCGTTTGCGGCGTTGGCGTTCAAGATTGCCACCGACCCGTTTGTGGGCCAGCTCGTCTACTTCCGGGTGTATTCCGGGGTGCTGAAGAGCGGCGACTCGGTGTTCAACCCGGTCAAGTCCAAGAAAGAGCGCGTCGGGCGGCTTTTGCAGATGCACGCCAATCACCGCGATGAGATCAAGGAAGTGCAGGCCGGCGACATTGCCGCGGCCGTGGGTCTGAAGAACGTGACCACCGGGGATACGTTGTGCAGCCCTGAGCGCGTGGTTACGCTCGAGCGCATGGAGTTCCCGGAGCCCGTGATTTCGCAGGCGGTTGAGCCAAAGACCAAGGCTGACCAGGAGAAGATGGGGCTTGCGCTTGGGCGTCTGGCGCAGGAGGACCCGTCGTTCCGCGTGCGGACCGATGAGGAATCCGGACAGACCATCATATCGGGCATGGGCGAGCTACACCTCGAGATCATCGTCGACCGCATGAAGCGCGAGTTCGGGGTCGAGGCAAGCGTAGGCAAGCCGCAGGTCGCTTATCGCGAGACCATACGCAAGAAGGTCGAGCAGGAGCACAAGTTCGCCAAGCAGAGCGGCGGGCGCGGCCAGTACGGGCACGTATTTCTGCGCATCGAGCCGCAGGAGCCCGGCAAGGGCTTCGAGTTCGTCGACGAGATCAAAGGCGGCGTGATCCCGCGCGAGTACATACCGGCGGTTGAGAAGGGGGTGCGCGAGGCCCTCGAGCGCGGTATTCAAGCGGGTTTCCCGGTGGTGGACGTCAAGGTGGCCCTCTACTACGGCTCGTACCACGAGGTCGACTCGTCGGAAAATGCCTTTAAGATGGCCGCGAGCATGGCCTTCCGCGAGGGTTGCCTGAAGGCCGATCCGGCGCTTCTTGAGCCCATCATGGCCGTCGAGGTGGTGACGCCCGAGGATTACATGGGCAGCGTGAACGGCGATCTGAGCTCGCGGCGCGGGGTCATTCAGGCCATGGAAGATGCGCCGGCCGGCAAAGTCGTGCGTGCCGAGGTGCCGCTCGCCGAGATGTTCGGATATGCGACTTCGTTGCGATCGGCGACGCAGGGGCGCGCGACCTATGCGATGGAGTTCAAGCGCTATGCAGTGGCGCCGAGCAATATCGCCGAACAGGTCATAAAGAAAGCCAGTTAGAACGAAAACGATTCAGCCTACGAGGTACCCACGGTGTCCAAGGGAAAATTTGAACGCACGAAGCCCCATCTGAATGTGGGCACGATAGGCCACGTCGATCATGGCAAGACCACGCTCACGGCGGCCCTGACCAAGGTCCTGTCGACGAAGTTCGGGGGCGAGTTCAAGGCCTACGACCAGATCGACAACGCCCCCGAGGAGCGCGCCCGCGGCATCACGATCGCGACCGCGCACGTGGAGTATCAGACGCCCAATCGCCACTACGCGCACGTCGACTGCCCGGGGCATGCCGACTACATCAAGAACATGATCACCGGCGCCGCGCAGATGGACGGTGCGATCCTGGTGGTATCGGCGGCCGACGGCCCCATGCCCCAGACCCGTGAGCACATCCTGCTCGCCCGCCAGGTGGGCGTGCCTTATATCGTGGTGTTCCTGAACAAGGCCGACATGGTCGATGACAAGGAGCTCCTGGAGCTCGTGGAGATGGAGGTGCGCGAGCTCCTCGACCGTTACGAGTTCCCGGGCGACAAGACCCCGATCATCGTCGGTTCGGCCCTGAAGGCCCTCGAGGGTGATAGCTCCGAGATCGGCGAGCCCGCCATCCTCAAGCTTGCCGAGGCCCTGGACAGCTACATCCCGCAGCCCGAGCGCGCCATCGACGGCGCCTTCCTGATGCCCGTCGAGGACGTGTTCTCGATCTCCGGACGCGGCACGGTCGTGACCGGGCGCGTCGAGCGCGGCATCGTGAAGGTCGGCGACGAGGTCGAGATCGTGGGCCTGCGGGATACCGTGAAGACCACCGTCACCGGCGTCGAGATGTTCCGCAAGCTGCTCGATCAGGGTCAGGCCGGCGACAACATCGGCGTGCTGCTGCGCGGCACCAAGCGCGAAGAGGTCGAGCGTGGCCAGGTCCTGTGCAAGCCCGGCAGCATCAAGCCCCATACCTACTTCGAGGCCGAGGTCTACGTGCTGAGCAAGGAGGAAGGCGGCCGTCATACGGCGTTCTTCCAGGGTTACCGTCCGCAGTTCTATTTCCGGACCACCGACGTCACCGGGTCCTGCGATCTGCCCGCCGGGACCGAAATGGTGATGCCCGGTGACAACGTCCGGCTCACGATCAAGCTCATCAGTCCGATCGCCATGGAGGAAGGCCTGCGGTTCGCCATCCGTGAGGGCGGCCGTACGGTGGGTGCGGGCGTGGTGTCGAAGATACTTGAGTAGCACTTCAAGGTCTTCGGCGGTTCGAGTTTAGGCCAGTAGCTCAATTGGCAGAGCGTCGGTCTCCAAAACCGAAGGTTGGGGGTTCGATTCCCTCCTGGCCTGCCATCCGTTCTTTAAGGTGTGTGGGTAGTAATGGTGGATAAGCTAAAGCTGACCGCGGCCATGATGTTGCTGGCGGCCGGCGTCGTCGGTTACTACATGCTCGCAAACGAGCCCGAGTTGTGGCGTGTCGTGGCGTTGTTGGCGGGCCTGGCGTTGGCGACGGCAGCGGTCATGCAGACGCCCACGGGACGTTCGGCATGGACGTTTGTCAAAGAGGCGCGGGTCGAGTTGAGCAAGGTGGTATGGCCCACGCGCAAGGAAACGGTGCAAACGACGCTGGTGGTTATCGTGCTCGTGCTCCTGGTCGCGCTGTTTTTGTGGGTCGTGGACCTGGGCTTGATCAAGGGTGTCAGTATGTTAACCGGGAGGTCGTGATCCGATGACGATGCGGTGGTATGTCGTGCACGCGTTCTCGGGATTCGAGAAGAGCGTCGAGAAGACCTTGAAGGAGCACATTGCGCGCGCCGGCATGCAGGATCTGTTCGGGGAGATTCTCGTACCGACCGAAGAGGTCGTAGAGATGAAGAGCGGTCAGCGCCGCACCAGCGAGCGGAAGTTTTTCCCCGGCTATGTGCTTGTGCGCATGGAGATGACCGACGAATCGTGGCATCTCGTCAAGGCAGTCCCCAAGGTCAGCGGCTTTATCGGCGGCTCGGGCACCAAGCCCACCCCCATCAGCGACAAAGAGGCCGAGATGATCCTGCGCCAGGTACAAGACGGCGCGGAGAAGCCGCGGCCGAAGTTTTCGTTTACCAGTGGCGAGCAGGTGCGCGTCATAGACGGGCCCTTCCTGGACTTCAACGGCACCGTCGAAGACGTCAATTACGAAAAGAGCAAGCTCAAGGTCTCGGTATCGATCTTCGGTCGTCAGACCCCGGTTGAGCTGGATTTCAGTCAAGTCG
>JAJYNV010000309.1 GCA_021786135.1 Bacillota bacterium | reverse complement strand
CGACGTAGATCAGGATGGAGTTGTTCTCGATCTCCTCGAGCTGACGTGCCACCTCCCACTTCGGCACGCGCCCGAGCTCGGCCTCGGATGCCTTCTCGAACGTCATCCGCCCGCAGAGCTGGTCATTCCACCTCAGACGCACGATGCCCGCTCCGGCGGCGTAGAGGCGCTCCACCATGATGCGGACGAACGGCGCGGTGTCGATCGGGGCCGTGACGGTGACCGGCTGACCTGGCTGGACGTTTGCTCCCACCCGGACGATGATGTCGGCGTAGCGCTCTAGTTCCTCGTGCTTTGGCATGGTCATGGAGCCCTCCTCGGCTGGTCTGCTCCCCTGACACTTTAGCAGGCGGGAGGCCGAAGAAATAGGTCCCCTGGACGCAGGAGTTTTGTCGAAGTTCTGAAATACGTAATGCAATGGCAAGGGGGCACACCCGTGGAGGATAGAGTGCATCCGGAACACGAGGAGCTGCGGCAGGCCTTCTCGGGCCTCGCCTCGACCGATGTCGCCGACGCGGGCGGCATCGCCCTGCCGCCTGGCCTGGTCGCCCTGGGCGGCCAGAGACTCTGTGGCTTCGCACGCACGACTGCGCTTGCGCCAGGCGACAACCTGGGTCTTCTCGCCCTGGCTGTCGACGCGCGCCCCGGCGATGTGCTGGTTGCGGTCGGCGGCGGCTTCGGGACGGCGCTTGTCGGTGAGCTTTTGTCGCTGCGCGCCGCCCGGCGCGGAGCGGCAGGGTTCCTGATCGACGGCTACGCCCGGGACGCAGGCCTCCTGGCCCTGCCGGTGTTCGCGCGCGGCACCCAGCCCAGGAAGCCGCAGCGCCAGGACTTTGTCGCACTCGATCAGCCGGTGGCTCTCCTCGGGGTGGAGATCTGCCCGGGAGATCTCCTCCTGGCCGACGAGGACGGCATCGTGCTCGTGCCGCAGGCCCGCATGAAGGCCGTGCTCGCCGAGGCGCCGGCGGTGCTGAAGCAGAACGAGGCCCAGCGCGCCGAGATCGTCGCCGGGAAAGAGGACCTCACCTGGCTCCGGGCGGAGCTCCGGCGGCGTGCCCCGTTCCCCTCCGATCCCTGACCAGCGCCCGTTTAGGAGGAGTGCTATGCGTATCGTCGACATGAACTGGATGCAGGTAGAGGAATACATTCGCCACGACGACCGCGCCGTGCTGCCGCTCGGTTCAGTGGAGCAGCACGGCTATCTCAGCCTGGGCGTGGATGCCATCCTCGCGGAGCGCGTAGCTGTAGAGGCCGCGGAGCCGCTCGGCGTCCCTGTCTTCCCGGCCCAGGCCTACGGTGTCACGCCGTACTTCCGGGACTTCCCGGGCAGCCTCAGCCTCCGCGTCGGCACCTATGCGGCAGTGGTGCGGGACCTCCTCGACAGCCTCCGCGCCTCGGGCTTCCGCCGCATCCTGCTCGTCAACGGGCACGGCGGGAACCAGAGCGCCGCCTCCCTGGCCGGCGAGTGGGTGGCAGACCACCCGGACTGCCGCGTCCGGTTCCACAACTGGTGGAACGCGCCCAGGACGATCGCCAAGGTGCGCTCCTTCGACCCGCACTTCTCGCACGCTTCCTGGATGGAGAACTTCCCCTGGACGCGGCTCGTGAACGTCGCCATGCCCGACATCGAGAAGCCCATGACGGATCCCCTGCGGCTCGGCCTCCTCACGCCCCGCGAGGTGCGGGCCTACCTCGTCGACGGCAACTACGGCGGCCGCTATCAGCGGCCGGACGCCGAGATGCTCACGATCTGGGCCGAGGGCGTCGCGGAGACGCGGGCCGCGATCGAGGGGCCCTGGGAAGACTGAGCCTGAGAGGCGGAACGCGCCACCTACCCAGCATCGGGCAGGTGGCGCGCGAGTTCTGCGGCAGCGTCTTCGTAGTGCTGCATCACCGAGGTGGCGAAGCGCTCGGGGTCGCCGGCGGCGTAGTCGGCGAGGAGGCGGCGGTGGCGCTGGCCGATGTCTTCGATCCGCCCCGGCACGTGCGCCGTCACCCAATGGAAGAAGATCGCGATGTGCCCGTCGAGTTCATGGTACTTGCGCAGGAGGAGCGCATTCTGCGCCTGTGCCGCTATGAGCCCATGGAACTGGCGGTCCAGGTTGACCGCTTCGAGGTGATCCGAGTCCCGGATCTCGTCGAGGCGCTGGCAGATGCGCTCGAGCTCCAGCAATGTGCCCGGCTCGGGCGGCGTGCCGAAGCGTACGGCGCTGGCCTCGAGCACGGCCCTGAGCTGCGCCACCTCCAGAGTGTCGCGGCCAGACGGACTAGCGACAAAGAGGCCCCGATGAGCCGCACGCACGAGGAGCCCTTCCTGCTCCAGAAGGCGCACCGCCTCGCGCACCGCGCTGCGGCTGACGCCGAGGTCTTGCGCGATCTCCTCCTCGTAGAGGCGTTCGCCTAGGCTCCATCTGCCCACGAGCACCCGCCTGCGCAGCTCGGTGCGGATCTGGTCCACGACAGTCTGGATCATGCCCCTTCCCCCCTCTCCCATGGTCTTTCCATTTCCAGTATCAAAGCGCTGCGACGGCGAAGAGCGGGTCGTCCTGTCCGATCGCGAACGAGCTCGCCGTGAACAGCACGTCGCCCTCCTGTGGCGAGAGAACCTGTTCGAGGACATCGCCGTAGGCGTCGTGCAGAACGCCCGCGAGCTGCCCCTGGGCGACGCGGTCGCCGGGATGCACCTTGGGTCGCCAGAAACCCCGCTGCGCCGCACGGCTCCACACGAAGCGCGTGTACACCTCGGGCGCCTTGTGCGGTGTCGGATCACCCGCGAGGAAACCGAGGAGATGCAGGACGTCGAAGACGCCCTGCACATGGATGGCCTGCGACACCGGGTCCAACTGCCCGACCTGCCCGGACTCCGGCAGGATCGCCGGGATGCCGAGCTCCGCCGCCGCGGCATAGCTGCCGCCAGCCACGTTCGAGGAGCGGATGAGACGCGGAATGCCGTAGGCAGTGGCCATCGCCTCGGCCGACTGCCGAACCTCCTCCGACCCGCGATCAGAGAAGATGGTGAAGGGCACCAGCTCTTCGTGGATGTCGCCGCCGTGCATGTCGATCCAGTAGTCCGCCTGGCGCAGTTTCTCAATCACGCGCGCCGCCATGCGTTCCGACGCGCTGCCCTCGGGGTCGCCGGGGAAGCAGCGGTTCAGGTTCTTGCCGTCGAGGGGGTTCCAGTACTGGCTCTTGCCCCAGAAGGCCGGGGGATTCGTAAGGTGCAGAACGATGACGCGGCCCCGCAGCTCGTCCGGCGCGAGCCGCGACGCCACCTCGATGGCGGCCGCGATCCCCGGATACTCCCCGCCGTGCACGCCGCCCGTGAGCAGGAGGGTCGGCCCGTCGGCAGCTCCGCGCACATCGGTGTACGGGATCTCGACCTCGGTCCCCGGAACCTCAAGATATCCCCGCACCTTCTGGCCTGTCACCGTCCCCAGACCCGCCATCAGACATTACCTCCCTGCCATGATCCGGTCAGCGGATGGCTCGGCCAGGCGTGCAAGCAGAAGAGCCCAAGCCATGAGACCCTGATCGAAGCGCTCGAGACGGAAGAACTCGTTCGGCGCGTGGTACTGCTCGTCCGAGGTCGAGAAGGAGTAGAAGAGCGTCGGGATGCCTAGTTCGCGCTGGAAGAGCTCGGCGCAGGGCTCGGTGCCGCCCATACGCACCCTTACGGGGGGCTTGCCGGTGACCTCCTCCAGCACATCCGCAGCGAGGGAAAGCACGGGATGGTCGGGATGATTGCGCTACCACCG
>JAJYNV010000302.1 GCA_021786135.1 Bacillota bacterium | reverse complement strand
GCCTCCGACAACATATTGGATCGTCATCAACACCGTCCCCGCCACTGCGAGCCACATTCCCACTCGTGCCAGGACGCGCCTGCCACCTGAGAGCGCTTGATAGCCAAAACGTTCCGCCGAAAGCGCCACGATCAACGCCAGCAGAGCAACTACCATTTCATGCGAGTGGGACGTGATGAGATTATCGCGTAAGTCGGCCACCTTCTCACCCATCGCCGCCGCCCAACTCCCAATCAAGCTCGGGTGATCTCCAAAGTCCAAGATCCACCCAGCCATGTGACCCATCGCCGCCGCGAACTCTAGTGAGATGGCTGCGAGCGCCGCCAGCCCGAAGGTGAGTTTCCACGACCTTGGTGAGCGTCGACGCCATTCAAGATAAAACCCGATAAACAGTAGGAGGAAAATCGCATCGAGGAGAAAGAATCCAATCACGTGAAGCGTCAGCCAGACGTAATTGACGTTCTTGACGGTGGCGTCAAAGACCCCTCCCAAACCGGTTAGGACCGTTGCACCCACCGCCGCGCCGAGGATTCCTGTGCGTACGACTTTGGACTGCAACTTGAACACTTCGCAGGTCACCAGCCCGACCAGCCCGGTGAGTCCTATTAGCAGAGCGTGAAGATACATCACGTTGGCATAGCTCGGAGTGGCACTGGCATTAGTTTCGGTCATGAATGGATTGGGGACAAAGACGCGGCCCAGGCCGAAAAGACTAAGCCACCCGAGCAGAAGAAGAATGACCTGCTTCCAGGTAAAGCGGCCGAGTCTAACGTCCGGCACCGGTGTTTGCTCGTTATCTGTATCGACACCTGCTATTAATCGTGTCATGGGCGCACCGCTCATTCCTATTCGATCCGCAATCTAGCTCGCGAAAAAGCATTGATCGTCACACGCAACCGGATTGTGACCGCTGGGCAACCAGCGCGGTAGAATCGCAAGACCTTCTTACCAGTGACATTGTTCATGAGATACACCGAGAAAGGCCTTTCCATCTCAGTGCAGCAGGTGGCGTCATCCCTACATGCTGGTGTCCAGCCAGGAGGGATCGAGGACCGGCCCAGCCAGACTGTCACAATGCGCCCGTTTGTCGGGCGGCGGAACCGGCATTCGCCGCCGGCAGCCACCTGGGATGGCGACGAGGGAACGGTGGGTGCGAGGTGCGCTCTGCACGGCCTGTTCGAGTAGGCGGTAGAAGAGCATGCCCCGGGCCCGTGAGTGCCTGGCTTGAAGCCGAAGCAGAACTCGTCGAGATATTGCTGGAGCAAGCCGGGTTTCACGGCTCCTTGCTGGCTGGCCTCCAACCAGCGCTTGGCAAGGGTGACCAGCCCGGTGCACGCCGGACAGCAGCTCGTGAGCCTGCTGCCCGAAGCCGGAGATTGACGTCGGACGGTGCACGTAGTCCGTGCTGCAGGCTGACGGGTAGCCCGGGAGAAGCCGTCGGGTGAGTACGACGGAGCGGAGTTCGACGTGTGCGAGGAGGAATGCCCGCAGCCTGGCAGCGTGTGCGTCGTCGATGACCTGTGGCCGGCAGCATCCCAAGCTCCTGCCTCGCCGCTCTGCAGCCACCTCCACCAGGAGCTTCCCGAGCGCGCCGCGACCTCGGACGCCAGGCTCTGGAACTCCGAGGAACGTCTCGTCGGCCTCGACAGTGCCCGAGAGCCGGTCCCGGCCGGGACGGACCATCGCGGACCGGTAGCGGTGCAGCATCGCCCGGGCGGTCTGGGTGGACCCGATCTCGAGCACACGCTTCAGGCCAAGCGCTGAGACACCCTGCTTGTCGCTCGCCATGTGCCAGGCCGCGGCGAACCAGACTGTGAGCGGAATCCGCGTCCCATGGAAGATCGCCCCAGCCGTCGCCGAGACGCCAGCCAACCGCCTCATCGCAGCGCGGGCAGCTCAATCCGTCAGGCCACCTCAACCAGTCCAGGTAGTCCAGGCATGCCTCGTCGCCGAGACGCCAACCGACCTCGTCGCCGTAGCACCTCGGGTAGTGCCTCCCGGCGACCGGGGAAGGGCAGCCCATCGGTTCATTCTGCTGCACTGAGATGGAAAGACCTTTTCGCAAAGACTGACGATACCCGTCATCACCTCGTCGCTTCAACCCCAGACGACGATGTCTCGCCCAGGCAACCTCGTACAGCTCGCGCAGAAGCTCGAGCTGCTGGCGCCACGGCCGCTGCCGCGGGATGCCACCTGTGTCATTTGCGGCCGCTTGTGAGTGCTCGGCCTATACCCGACCTCGTCCATCCCGACGGCGACCATTACGCCGACGACGGCGACCTCCTCTGCACCAACTGCCGGCAGGGCGCCATCGCTTAGGAGAGTTGCAGTCCGTACGGTGGCTGGTACCCCTGGTCTGCTGGGGGCCGTGACCGTGCAAGAGCTCGCACCTGGTCGGATGACGCCTCGAACGTCGTGGCGCCACGGCGGATATAGTACTTCGGATGCGCCGGATCGACCCCGTAGGGTGGCTGATCGCCCTGATCGACCGTCAGCACAATGACGTCCAGGACGCTCCCGTCATCGCCCTCGTGGGATACCCGGTCAACTCGGAAGTCCGGTACTGGCGTCACGGTCGATGACACGAATCGCGCCACGGTGTCGCGCTCCTTCTGGGTATCGAGTCCGCTGAGGCCAACAATCCGGCCATCGTCCCTTACGCCGAAGAGGATGTGGCCACCATCACCATTCGCGAAGGCAGCGACCGTCGCGCATACCTTGTTGCGCGTATCGCTCCCTGACGGCGGCAGAATGCTCTTGAACTCGACGGTCGGCCCCTCACCTCCGGATATCAGCGCCTGTAGTTCGGTCATCGGCTCGACGACGACCTCGACCCCGGGGTCAGCGTGGAGGCTGTTGGGGTAGTTGATGAGCTTGCGGTCGATCCACTCCGAGCCTTGCTTCAACACCACCCAAGCCCCTGTCGGCAGACCATGCGGCAGTGGGAACCGCACGACTTGTGGCGATGCGTCTGACAGCCCTTCCGAAGGTCCCGGTGCCACGGACGCAAGCTCCACGGTCATGCCTCCGAGGCCAGCTCCTTCGAGGTGGACCTCGATGTCTGCCGACCCAAGTAGGACTTTCGCGATGCGACCCCGAAGGTCCGGCAGTTGAAACATCGGTGTCGCATTGTCAACCGACCCAGTCGTAGGGAGAGGGCACCCGAAGTACGCGGCTACTGCCTGTGCAAATGACACGAATGACGGGCCGTCTCCGATGAGGGAATCGGAACCTGGTCGAGATGCCAACGGCTGGGGTGCCAAGTGGTACATCGTGGATGGCCAGGGAAGGGGATCGAAGAGCCCATACTTCTGCAAGCTCGATCGCTTGTGCCACTGAAGCATCTGACCTTCTGGCGTTTCGGCAAGCCGGACCTTGATGCCGTCGATCTCCGCCTCGTGGGACCGCAGCCATGCTGCACCCTCAGAGCCCGTAATCTCGCATGAGAGGAAAATGGCCCCGTCGTACGTCCACCGACGCAATGCCCAGCTTGCCGGCGCAATGCCGCTCGTCATCTCAACGTGCGTGGCATCCCACCGGTCCCCTGAACGCACAGCAGCAACACGCACCCAGAGGGTGGGCGCGGGGTCAACGAGCGCAACGACATCCCCCAGTTGGACTTGGCCGGACTCCTTCATGGTGCCACCCCCGCTGCCATGAGTTCGGCCTGCTGCATCACGAGCTGGACTGCCGCCTCCTGTTTGTCGGGCGGGTAGCGATACTTCGTGAGAAGCCGACGAATGTGCCGCCGCAGG
>JAJYNV010000209.1 GCA_021786135.1 Bacillota bacterium | reverse complement strand
GCGCAGCGCCAGCCGGGCCGCCTCACGCTGTGCGAGACCAGCCGCCTCTCGCGCCTCGTCCTGGCGCAGGCGGCCGCTGGCGAGCAGCTCGAGGGTGCCGAGCACGGTCGAGAGCGGCGTGCGCAGATCATGCAGGGTCATCTCGCGCAGGGCGCGTTCGCGCTGCTCGGAGGCCTCGAGGGCGCCAAACATCTGACTCAGGCGCTTCAGCATGTGCTGCAGCGCCTCGGCGAGCGAGCGGATCTCGCGCACGCCATGATCCTTTGGCAGGTGCGTTTCGAGGTCTCCCGTCTCGCTGATCCGGGCCGCCTCGGCCGAGAGCTCCGAGAGCGGCGAGGTGAGGCCGCGGGCGATGCCGACAGCGACAACGGCGGCCAGCAGCACCGCGGCGAGCGTGACGAGGGCGAGCACTTCCTCCAGGATGCCGACGGGCCCGCTGACTGCGTTTGTGCTGACCTGCTCGAGGAAATAGCCGCCTGGCACGATGAGGACGTCGCGCAGTTCCCTGCCCGCGCGGGTGAGGCCCGGTGGCGGTGCCGCAGTCGGCGTCGCGCCGACGGTGGCGACGCGCTCGCCGTTTGCATCGTAGATGGCGAGGTCCTCGCCCAGTGCGCGCCGGTCGCGCACGGCGCCGGTGCGCAGATAGAAGTGGGCCTCGGTCTCAGCCGACGTTTGCAGCTGCACCTCGAGGTTCGTCTCCAGCACATTGTGCAGAAAGTAGACGGCACCGATGTCGACCAGGAGGAGCGATGCCCCGACGAGGGCCACCATCGCGAGCAGGAGGCGCCGGCTGAGACTCCCCAGGCCGAGCCTAATTCTCGCCATGTTCGTCCAGCCGGTAGCCAAAGCCTCGCAGCGTGTGGATCAGGCGAGGCCCGTAGACCTCGAGCTTGCGTCTCAGGTAGCTGACATAGACGTCGAGCACGCCGGGGCCCACTTCGCTGTCGAAGCCCCAGACGCGCTCGAGGATCTGGTCGCGCGTCAGCGTGCGGCGCGGGTTTCGCAGGAAGAGGCAGAGCAGGTCGTACTCGCGCCGCGTGAGATCGAGGTGCTCCCCCGCCCGGGTGGCCTCCTGGCGGTCGAGGTACACCTCCACGTCGCCGAACGACAGCACGGGCAGCTTGTTGGCTGGAGCTGGATGACGCGCCACGGCACGCATGCGCATGACGAGCTCCTCGAAGGCGAAGGGCTTCGCTACATAGTCGTCCGCGCCGAGCTCGAAGCCGTGCACCCGATCCGGTACGCTGCCGCGGGCAGTCAGCATGATCACAAGGATGCTCCGGTCCTTGAGACGCGGAACGAGAGAAAAGCCCGAGCCGTCGGGGAGGTTCACGTCCACCAGCGCCAGTTGGAACGCCGTACGTGCGATGAGGGCCATCGCGCCCGCAACCGAATCGGTCAGCGTGGGCTCGAAGTGTTCGCTCACGAGTCCGAGACGCAGGGTTGCAGCCAGCGAAGGGTCGTCCTCCACCACCAGGACACGCATCTCAGGCATATCTCCCTTGCGCCGGGGCCTCGTCGGACAAGCCTCGGCGGTATGCGTCAGATGGCGTCAGATGGCGCCATCTTGATCATTGATTCGATTCTGGGCGCCACATCTTGTAACGGGTTTTGAAAGGGCTAAGATCCGCTAAGGGCCGCCGAAGAGGCATCGGAAGGCACCGCCGCCCGCGGGCTTCGATCTTGTGCCATGCACAGGCCGTCAGCGCCCACAGCAATGGTTTGCCACGCTCTCGTCTGCGCATGCTCGTGTTTTAAGAACTTTTTAATGGCTTCCCAGATGATGCAAGCAGGGTGCATCGAGGAGGAATCAGTGTGAAGGTCGGTAGGAAACGCACGGGTCTCCTGCTTCTAGGCGCGGGCACGGTTGCGCTCATGCTGGGTGGGATGACGATGTCGGCGAGCGCCGCGCCGGTTGCGTCTTCGTTCGCAGCCCGCTACGCCAAGAATGCGAACCTTGAGGCCGAGCTGCTGCAAAAGGCGCAAGCAGAGAGCGGGTCGAGCCAGAATGTCACCGCGCTCAGCAGCGCGGTGCAGTCCATCGAGACCGAGGCCGCCACGCTTTATAGCGCGGAGGAGGCTCTGCTGACGGCAAAGGCGGGGATCCCCGCCACGTCTGCGTCGGAACGCCTAAAGCTCCAAGCCCAGAAGCGCATCCTGGAGCGCGACCTCACCGGCGCCAGAGCAGCCGGCAAGGGCAAAGAGGGCAAGAAGCAGGTGGCGAGGCGCGAGCGGCAGCTCCAGATCAAGGCCTGGACGGCCCAGTTGCGCGAAGTGACGTATGCACTGAAGCACCCGCGCCTTGCGAGCGGCGCTTGGCGGGGTCATCCGCTGCACGGCGGCCTGACGGCGCTGCAGCAGTCGATCCTCGATCTCCAGGCGGCAGCCATCCACTACACGGAGCTTTGGATCGCGGCCGCCCAGTCCCCGACCTCGGCCGCCGGGAGCCCCGCCAGCGTCAGGGGGCTCGCCTACGGCTCCGCGACGATCACCATCCCGGCCGCGGGCGCTACATCCGTGACCGACTCCGTCTACTCGGCGCCCGTAGTCACAGATGGTGAAGGCAACGTCCTGTCCGACTCCGGCACCTACACCATCGCCGGTCCGAGCGTTGCCGCGGGGGTCTCCATCGGCGCAGCCACCGGGCTTCTTACGGTGAACCCGGATGCGACTCAAGGCACCTACGCGGTCACGTACACGCAGGGCAGCGCAGAGGAGACGGTGGATATCGCCCTGCAGTCCACGGCCCCAGGTGCGCCAGCCAGCATCACTGGGCTTGGCTATGCCACGGCGACGATCGTCATACCGGCTGCAAATGCCGCACCCGTGACCGACGCCGTGTACTCGGCGCCCGTGGTCACAGACGGTGAAGGCAACGTCCTCACGGATTCCGGCGTCTACTCCATCGCCGGGCCGAGTGGCGCAAGCGGTGTCGCCATCGATACGGCCACCGGGCTCGTCACCATCAATCCCGGCGCGACTGCCGGCACGTACACCGTCACGTATACGCAGGGCAATGTGAACGACACGGCCTCCCTCACCGTCTCGCCCTGACGCTCGGTCGTTGGCGGCCCAGCCAGGATTCCTTAGTATAGGGCTGAGCCCATACCCTACGGGCCCCGGCGGCTCGCACTGAGAAGTATCCGCGTACGAAGCCGCCGAGGGCTCCTGCAACAGATAAGGTGGTTGGGTGCCATGCTTCTCGGCCGGAGCCTCTGCCATGCTGCCCGGTGGCTCGCCCTTCTCCTGGGCGTGTCGCTCATGTTGCCGCTGGGCATGGCCCAAGCGGAGACCAACACCGCCTTCACGGCCCAATATGAGCACCGGGCCCAGGTGGAGACGGAACTCTTGGCGCAGGCGCAGGCCCTGCCGCCTGCGGCGCGCCAGCGCGGGGCGGCCCTCGAGCGCAGGGTCGAGGCGCTCCAGGGCCGGCTCACGTCCCTCTACGGCTCGTACGAGGCCGTGTCGGCGGTATCGGCCAAGCCGCAGCCGCCGGCGCGCCTCGCGCGCGCGATGCAGCAGGCCCTGCGTGCAGCCAGATCCGACATCGCGGCGGAGATTGCGGATCTCAGGCACGCCCCCGGCCATACCGCAGCCTGGCGGGCGCGGGCGACCGATCTGGTCGCCGCAGCGCGCGCGGCGCAGCAGCAGCTCGATGGGACCATGAGCGCGCTGAGACTCCATGTCCAGGCTCCAGGGTTCCGCCGATCGGCCGCACTGCAGCTTGATGCGCTGCAGCCCGTGATCGCCCAGCTGCAGACTACCGCCATCTCCCTCATCGACGCCTGGCTCGTGCTGGCGGATACGGCGTGGGCCCAGAGCCAGCCGGTCGCCATTGAGGGCCTTGCCTATGCGACCCACGAGGTGGCGATTCCAGCCAAGGGACAAGGTCCAGCGGTCGATCCCGTCGGGGTGCAGCCGAAGGTCACGGACGCCAGCGGTCAGGTCATGCCCGACACGGGCACCTACAACTTGCGGGGTCCTGCGAGGCTTCATGGCGTTTCGATCGACCGTCTCACGGGTTCCGTGACCGTAGGCCCGCACGCGACGCCGGGCACGTACGCCGTAACCTACACCCAGGACCACGCCAAGGAGCGGGTCACGCTCCGGGTGATCCCGTAGCCAGCCGGCTCCATTCCAGGCATCCTGCCCAGAGCAGGTGGTGGCAAGCGATGCGCGTTCTTCTGATCGACGACGAAGTCTCCCTGGTCCGTGCCCTCGCCCAGATCCTCAGGCAGCAGCAGTACGCCGTCGACTGCGCCTACGACGGCGTCGAGGGCCTCGACATGGCTAGGGCGGGCATCTACGACCTGCTTCTCGTCGATGTGATGCTGCCCGGTCTCGCCGGCACCGACCTCGTCCGCACCTTGCGCGAGGAGAGCGACACGACGCCCATCCTCATGCTGACCGCCCGCGGTACGGAAGAGGACAAGGTTCTTGGCCTCGACAGCGGTGCAGACGACTATCTCGTCAAGCCCTTCGGCACCAGCGAACTTTTGGCTCGCATGCGTGCCCTTTCCCGGCGCGTGGGCGACCTTGCCGGTGTCCGCGAGCTGATCGCCGGGGCGTACACACTTGACCTCGTGCAGCGCGTGGTCGTCTCGGGCGGTGAAGGCATTCCCCTGACGCACAAGGAGTTTCAGCTGATGGAACTCTTCATGCGCCATCGCGGCCAGGTGCTGTCGCGGTCCGTGATCTTCGATCGCGTGTGGGGCTACGACACCGCGGTGGACAGCAATGTGGTGGACACCTACATCCACTTCCTGCGCAGGAAGCTGCAGCGCGCGCAGGCCCTTGCGGCTGGCGCCGGCTCGGATATCCAGACCATCCATGGCACCGGCTACATGTTCCAGCCGGCTGAGGCGGCGCCGAGGCAATCCCTTTGACCCCGACGCCTCAAGCCGCCAGCGGCCGCGCCGCGACAGGCGCGACTGGTTCGTCCGTCAGGCGGCGGCTTCTGGAAGGGCTTCGTGTCCGCCTCGCGTTCCTGCTGGCAGCACTCTTCCTCGTCTTCTATCTCGTCACCGCCAGCCTGATCTACGGGTTGACGGCACAGCTCACCCAGAACAATGTGGACGCCATCCTCGGCGATACCACGCGGCCGCTGGCGGCACGCGTCGTCAGCGACCTCGACCGAGGTCTCTTTCCGACCGAGTTCGTCGCCTTGGCCAAGCTCGCGGAGACGTATCCGAAGGTGTCGGCGATCGTCCTGCGCGATGCGCAGGGGAACGTCATCGCCAGCACGGCACCAGATGTCACGCGGACCCTGCCCTATGCGCTGGGCGGAACCAGACAGCAGTTCACGACGGTGGAGATAGGTGCAGGCGACTGGTACCGCGTGCTCACGCTTCGCCTCGAGAGTCCCTACAGGCAGCCGGTCGGGTACCTGCAGATGGCCATGAATGTCGACCATGACCGCACATCCCTCGGGCGTCTGGCCGAAGTCCTCGTCCTCGTGGGGGGCCTTGGGCTCCTCTTCGCGGCGGCAGCCGGCTTCTTCCTCTCCCGGCTCTGGCTCAGGCCCGCCATGACGGCTTGGGAGCAGCAGGAGCGTTTCGTGGCCGACGCCTCCCACGAACTGCGCACGCCGCTCACCGTCATGCGGGTGAACCTGGACCTCGTCGCGAGCCAGCCCGACACGCAGGTCGCGGAGAACGCGCCCTGGCTGCAGGCGATCGAAACGGAGATAGGGCGTCTGCAGCGGCTGTCGGATCAGATGCTCACGCTTGCCCGTACCAACGGCTCCGCTCCCGCCCGGCGTCAGCCTGTGGAGTTCAGGTCGCTCGTGCTGCAGGTGGTTGAGGCATTCCAGGCATCCGCCAATGAGAAGGGACTCAGCCTCAACTGCACCATACCCGAAGAGGACCTCACGCTGCTCGGTGATCCCGATGCCCTGTATCAACTGGTGGCCGTCGTGCTCGACAATGCCGTCAAGTATACGGCCGCGGGCAGCGTCGATGTCACGCTGAAGCGGCACAGGCACGAGGCCTTGCTGCAGGTGCGGGACACCGGCATCGGCATCGAGCCGCAGCACCTGGAGCGGATCTTCGATCGCTTCTATCGCACCGACACTGCCCGGTCCAAGGCGAGCGGCGGTGCGGGCCTGGGCCTCGCCATCGCACGTGAGGTGGCGCTCGCGCATCGCGGACAGCTCAGCGTGCTGAGCACCTTCGGGGAGGGTACGACGTTCCTGCTCACGCTGCCGCTATCCTTAGGTACGTCCTGACCGTCGTCAGTACGTCTTTGCGTGTGCTACAGGAGAGTGGCAGGCAACCGCCAGCGCGCGCCTTGGCGGCTGATGCAGTGCCGAGATGCCGACATCCAGGGAACGACGCCTGGCCCTACTCGCCGAGCGCGGCGAGGAAGTTCGGGTACGTCCAGACTCCGGCCCCGTAGGTTGAGATGTACGCGGTACCATGGCTGGATAGTGTCAAGGAGGTCACGGCGCGGTCCGGCAAATTGAAGCTGACGTCACGCCATGTTCGACCGAGATTCAAGCTTGCGTACACGCCACTCTGGCATGTGTAGATCAGAACCGGCCCGGATGCGCCCGTGGCGAACATGACCTGTGGAAACGTGGTGAAATGGTCTTCCGAGTGCATCGACGTCTCGGTAAACGACGCCCCGTCATCGGTGCTGACCATGGTGGTCCCAAGGATCTGGAGCCCGAACGTGTTCGGGTTCAGGCTGGGGTTGTACTGGCTGCCGACCACGATGCTGCTGTTCTGCGGGTCGACAGCCAGGGAGTTGAACGCATCGGAACTCACCTTGGTCCAGGTGGCGCCATAGTCGTGGGACACGAAGAGGCCATTCCAGCTGGCCGCATAGACCACCGCCGGGTTGTCGACGCCGACGGCGACGGTTTGCGCATCGCTCGGAGAGCCAGGCAGAAGCTGCCACGTCTGACCCTTGTCCGTGCTTTCGAAGATGCCTTGGCCACCGGCCAGAAAGATTGCGCCAGACTTGTCGAAGGCGAAGCCTGATGCTGTCCAGATCTCCGTATTCTCCTGTTGCGTCTCGTCGATCTGCGGCGCAGAGAATATCTTCCCGGCATCTTCGGATACGTAGAAGAATCCCGTCACATGAGGCTCCGTCCACATCAGCACGACCAATGGATCGTAAGGATCTGCCGCTACGATGCCGAGCTCTCCCCTGTTGACAACCGTCCAGCTGTTGCCGTCATCCGGCGAATAGACAGGCGACATGTCCTGTACGGTTGTGAAGATCTGGGTGCCGTCCGTCGCTATGTCGTAGATCAGCGTGCCAGGACGGTTGTTAAGGGGCGAGAAGGTGCTGCCGCCGTCCTGGGATGCGTAGAGGCCCTGATCGGTCCCGACGTAGATGCGTTGGTCGTTCTGCGGATCGAAGACGACGCAGCGCACGTCGAAGAAGAAATTGGGCACCTGGGAGAAACTCGCGCCATCGTCGATCGAGCGGTACAGTCCCCCGTTCACACCCCCATACACGACGTCGCCTTGCTGCGGATCAACCGCGATGTACTGCACTGGCGTGGCGTTGGGCAGGCCGCGGGCGACGGTGTCGATCATCGCCCAGGTGGCGCCTGCGTCGGTCGTCTCATACAGTGATGGGTTCCCGTTCTCAGGGCCGAGGTACGGACTTGAGGTGACCACGAAGACATTCTGGGGCTGTGTCGGATTGATGACGATCTGACTTATGGACGGATTGAGGACGTTGTCCACGTTGAGCGACTCACTGAAGGTCTTGCCGCCGTCTGTCGACGCAAGCACTTCGGCGTATGCGCTCTTGACTCCGCTTGTATACGCCGTGCTCTCCTTCCACACGCCGACATACATCGTCTGCTCGTCCGAGGACACTGCAGATGCCGTGACGATGAAGTGTGGGAAGGAGGCTACGACATGCCACGTGGTGCCGAAGTCGGCCGAGGCCAGGATGGCGTGGAAGGTCGTGGCGTAGAGCGTCGTCCCCTTGTACTCGAGCCCGTAGCCACCGGCAGGGTAGGTCTCCTGCCATGTCTCGCCGCCGTTGACCGTCTTGTAGATCAGGCCCGTGGTCGGCTCCGGACCTTCCACCTCAATAACGGCCACCTGCGGGTTTGTCGGGTCGACGGCGAGGGCAGTGACGTCCGTATAGCTGAGCCCAAGATCTGCAAAGCTCCATGTCTGGCCGCCGTCATTAGACTTATAGATGCCGCCGTCGCCTGTGACCCCGGGATAGCCGCCCGGACCCGACATCGGATGGGCTTGGCCGGAGGCTAGATAGAGGATGTCCGAGCCGGGAGCGAAGCCGACTGCTGAAACGACACCCGACTGGGCGCTATGCAATCCCGTCCCCGTGTTGATGTTGAAGGGACCTATGTTGGTCCAGCCGTAGACAAGTTGCACCGTCGCGGTCGACGGTCTGGACTGCGCCCGGTTGCCCAGAAGCGAACGCACGAGCTGCACCGCCGTCGTGACGGACGTCTGAGCCTTTGCGCGGAAGGACAGGTAGTAGAGCGTCGTGTCAGGCGCAGGTGCGATGAACGAGCCTGTGCCCTCCACCAAAATCCTGCCGCGTCCCGCCGAAGCTGCGCTCAGTGTGGCAGACTGCGCCGCAAGGTCACCCACGATCCCGGTGAAGGTGAGCACCTGCGGATCATAGGTGAACGTCTGCTGCAAATGCGAGAAGGGCTGTCCGTTCAGAAGCTGGACTGGGATCTCTACCGTACTGCGATAGGACGTGCTCACGTCGGAGAGCACAACCGCAGGTGTCGCCGCTGCGCCCCTCGCAAGAGGAGTACCCATGACTGCCACGAAGGTCAGGGAAACAAATACGGCGGCATATGTCCGTATCCTCGACAAGGCACCCATCTCCAAGGTCGGATCGTCGGGCAGCCAGCTGGGCTGCGCGCGACACGCAGACTTTTGCGATGCAACTTCTTCGGACGCATCTGGAAACCTTCTGGTAAGCATAATTCGGTGCCGCTCGGGTTTCTACACCTGCGCTTCACCTTTGAAGCCACGCACGCGGACCGGGATACCTAAGGAGCGCTCGCCGAGCCCCGCTGAATTGCCTTGCCCCTATTCACGATGCCAGACCAGACCGAGGCGACCTTCCTACCTCGTGGTGCCCGACGCGACGAGGTAGCGGTAGATGGGAGCCAGCACGCGGTACCCGTCCATGAGCTCGTCCACGAGTTCCCGCCGCAGGAGCAGGTCGTCTGCCAGGCGGTTCGAGACCAGGTAGAAGCTCTTCTTCTGATACCAGGGCTGGATCTCAGGGGCCATTTGATTTGGGATCGGTCTCCTATAGGTCTCCCCCTCCAGGTGGAAGATGCTCTGCTCTGGATAGAAGGCGATCGCCTGGAGGAACGCGCGGGGGTCTTTTTCCATGCGAGCGCGGAGCTCATCCATCGTACCCGGCCCGGCCGCGTAGAATCCCATACCGAAGCGGTACGTCTCGCTCGAGAGTTCAAAGAAATATGCCGGGATCTCCAGCCAGTGCTTCGCTGGTCGCTTGAAGGTGATCCACATCGTGCTGCGGAACGGCGACTTGTCCCGGGAAAACCGCGTGTCCCTGAAGATCTTCGAGATCGTCTTGCCGACCGCCGGGCGTAGCTCAAAGAGGGGATCGATGTCCGCCATCGACGGCGCGAGGTCGGTCACAAGGTCCCGCAAGGGCGCCAAAAGGTGCCGTTCGTAGTCGGACCTGTGCGCGTCAAACCACGTCCGATCGTTGTGCGACCGGATCTGCGACAGGAACCTGAGCGCCGATCTCGTGAACCCGTTGAAGAAGCGATCTGTCGGAGAGGACAAAGACTCACCCTGTTTCGCGGAGGCTTACGTCATCGGACCCCGGACAGGTTGCCTAGGATTCTGCGCAAGTACCTTTCGAAATCATCGATCTCGCCAGGGGCAAAGCCCCTGTAGAACAGCTCGTTCATGTCCTTGGACACCTGCACGTAGCGCTCCATGTGTGCGATGCTCTTTGCCGAGGCGGCCACCATGGTCTGCCGGCGATCTTCTGCTGAGGGTGCGCGGCTTATGTGACCCGCCGCTTCGAGACGGTCCAGCATGCTGGTGAGGGTTGACTTCCCAAGGCCGGTCGCCTGTGCGAGTTCCTGGATCGGCATGCTGCTGTGCCGCCAGAGCACGAACATGATCCTGCCCTGGGCCGCGTTGAGTTCGTGGATGCCGTGGTCGCGCAGCTTCTCGGTGAACGTCCGCCGCGCCAGATGGTGGATCTTGTCGAGAAGAAATCCTCCCTCCCGTTGCTCCTTCATGCGTTCGACGGTGCGAAATGCAGTTCGATCACCTGGAGCTTGTGGTAATACCTCGCGAACAGCGGGCGCATGCGCAGCACCGCATAGTCCGGGTCGGAAGGTCCCTGCGGATAGTACCTCTCCCACCCCTCCTGCCATAGGTGGGACTTGATGGCCTGGTCGTGCACGACTTCAAGGAAGCCCACCAGGTTCAATCCTCGCACCTCGGCTGGCTGGCAGTAGTAGATGGACGCCTTGCGGTCCCTTTGCATGTGCCCGACCTTGCGCGAGGACGTGTTCGTCGCAAGGTAGACGAGCAGATCCTCGGTATGCTGTCGGAAGAGGGCGCTGAGTGCGGGATAGTCGGCTGTCCGGCGAAGGTTGAACATCGCTCGCGTCTCGGGAAATCCCTCACCATCCACGGTGGTGACGTAAGCCGCCTCAGCTACAGCCATGAGCTGCGCGCAGATCTCTGCGTCCGTGGCCAAGTCCGCATCCTCCTTTTCTGTTCTATATAGTACTGTACTACATCGGATATATGGGTCAACGGGATTGGGCCAGACTCTCCGATCGGCAGGATAACAGAACATCAGTTCGAACTACCTGCCTAGACCCTACAGTGGAGGGATTTCCTTTGGACATGCTGAAGCCGATGCCCCTGCAGCCGGGAGACGTGATCGCCGTTGTGGCACCGTCCAGTTCCGTGCGGGAGGAGCGGCAGCGGGTGGAAACAGGCATGGCGACCCTCGAAGGCCTCGGCTTTCGCGTGCGGAGCGGTACGCATCTTTTCGACGAGTGGCGTGGCCTTGCGGGAACGCACGAGGATAGGGCGGAGGACTTCAACACCATGCTGCGCGATCCGGAGGTGCGCATGGTGATGGCTGCCCAGGGCGGCTACGGCTGCCTGTCGATTGTAGACCGCCTGGACTTCGATGCTCTCAGGGCTGATCCGAAATGGGTTTCTGGCATGAGCGACCTGACCATCTTCCTCAATGCCCTCACCGCAGAGAGCGGCGTGCAGACGCTGCATGGCCCGGACCTCCTGTACACCTTCGGCCATCCAGACAACAGGGAGATCGAACTGCCGTGGTTTCTGCGCACCGTGACCGGGGAGGGCGCCCTCGGCCTTCTGCCGACCTGGACCGGGGACGTCCGTACGCTACGCGCAGGAGAGGGCAGAGGCCGGGCCTGGGGTGGCACGATCAATGTTCTCGGCCACCTGCTGGCAACGCGCTGGGCTCCTGATCTTCAAGGCGCGATTCTTGTGCTGGAGGGGTAGGCCTCGCAACTTCCAACGTCCACCGCTGGTTTCAGACCCTGCGTCTGCAGGGGCACCTCAAGGCCGTGAAGGGCATGGTTTTGGGCACATGGTCCGACTGCTTCGCAGGCGAAGCGGACGCGCAGGCAGTGCTCGAGGAGATTGTGCTCGACGCCTGCGCCGGGACGGAATTCCCGATTATCAGAGTGGACAGCATCGGGCACGATGCGCCCAATGTGCCCTGGCTGGTGGGTGGTCCCGCTGAGGTCTCGCCCGCCGGGCTAAGCATTCTCTGACGGTTCCCGCCTGTTAAGCCGGTCGGCGATGGCTCTCTGATCCGATAGTGGGCGGGGCCTACCTTCTGGCAGCGTCAGAGGGCCGACCCCGCCCGGGAAGCGGTCTGGCTTCCTGTGGCGTCCAAGTTCACGAGCCTGCCACACGTGCCGGCAGGCTCGTTAGCGCGTCAGAGCCCGCACCATCTCTGCGGCCCAGTTGCCAAAGGCTGACGACTCGTCGACCCGAGTGCCCTCTGTCTAGTGGCTCCCGCCTTCGTGGTGATGCTCGTGCTCGGCGCACACCGCACCCGTCGACGCGAGTTCGCCGCGCAGGTAGGCCTGTACGGCGTCGTCGGCTGGCCCGAACGCGCCCAGAACGACCTCGATCCCATGCTCGTTGAAGATATCGACGGCGGCTTGGCCCATCCCGCCGGCGATGATGACGTCGCAGCCCCTGTCCTTGAGGAAGACGGGCAGGAACCCGGGACGGTGGCCGGGGTTCGGCACCACGTTCGGAGCGCTCACGATGTCGCCCTGGTTCTCGTAGATGGCGAAGGCCTCGCAGTGACCGAAGTGCCTGCTGATCTCGTGTCCGTCGCAAACGGCGGCAATCTTCATGAATACGTACCTCCCTGTTTTCGAAGCTCTGGCACAGGTCCTATATCTGGTGCAGTTCACCGACCCTCCAGGCGGCGATCGCCTCACGGACCGTCATGCCAGTGCGCAGGGCGTAGCCCCGGATGCCCGCCGCATCCGTCACCCGCGCCGCGCTCGGCCCAAGACTTCCCGTGAGCACCACCTTGACCCCGAGCCCGTCGACAAACTGGGCAGCCGCGATGCCCGCACCGGAAAGGCTGGCGAGCGCCGGATTCTCGTGCGATTCCGCGCTCGCCTCGGGATCGTCGCCGTCACAGACGATGAAGTGCGTGCACCACCCGAAACGCTCATCCACCTGGCTGTCTAGCCCAGCTCCCGTCGCCGAAACTGCAATTCGCACGTGTCCATCCTCCCCTGGGTTCTCCCGCTCCCGTATGGAGAGATCCCCGGCCCCGTCACCGCCGGCTCCCCCCGACTTCCCGTCGTAATAGACATGGTGCCCGCCGCCGATGCGGATCGCCTTGCCCGCCGTGAGGGCATCCGCGATCTTCGCGTGCGCCGCCCGCAGGATTCGGTGGAAGGTTGGGCGGGAGATCCGCATACGATCGGCGCACGCCTGCTGATCCAGTCCCTCAAGGTCCTTGAGGCGGATTGCCTCGAGCTCCTCGATGGTCAGGGCAACCTCCTCGAGGCTGCTCAGCGGCACGCCGCGCGGCTTGAAGTAGGTGATGTCGGCTCCACACCCGACCCATCGGCGCTTCGTCGGACGCGGCATGTGTCAGACCTCCTCTATCCGCAGCTGGCGCGGCCGCCTCGCGGACATCTCCGCCCAGATGGCCCGGATGGCCTCCGCGGCCGGACCGCCGATCTGCGTCACCGGCTTCTGCCTGGTCATGGCCTCTGCGACCGCCGGATCCCAGGGGATCCGGCCCACGACCGTGACCTTGCGTTCCCCGCACCTCTCCTCGATCTCCTCGGTCATCTCCGGGCAGATGTCCCACTTGTTGATCGCCACGAAGGTGGCGATGCGGAAGTGCTCCGCTACGTTCAGAGCGCGCTCGAGGTCATGCCAACCGGACTTTGTCGGCTCCGTGACCGCGAGGACCGCCTGGCATCCCGTCATCGTCGAGATCACGACGCAGCCCGTGCCCGGAGCCCCGTCGATGATGACATCCTGGCCGCTCGCGCGCGCCTCTGCGGTCGCGAGTTGCCGGACCTCTGTCACGAGCTTCCCGGACCCGTCCGCGGCGAGCGCCAGTTCCGCGTGGGCGAAGGAGCCGCCCGGGGCTTTCGCGAGCTTGACCGTGCCCGTGCGCCGCGGCTCGAGCGTCACGGCGTCCTGGGGACAGACGAATGTGCAGGCCCCGCAGCCCTCACAGGTGGCGTCCTCGACCTCGTACTCGCCGTCCTTCCAGCGAATCGCCCCGAAACGGCAGACGGGCTCGCAGACGCCGCAGTCGATGCAGGCCTCGCGGTCGATCGTCGCTACGCGGTTGCCGTAGAACTCCTGCTCGCGCAGGGTCTCGTGCGGCAGCACGAGGTGCAGGTTCGGCGCCTCGACGTCGCAGTCCGCCATCACGACGGATCCGGCGAGATCCGCGAGCGCCGCGGCTACCGTCGTCTTCCCGGTGCCACCCTTGCCGGAGACGACCGCAAGCTGGTAGGTCATGCCATCTCGCCCCTCTCCGCCTCGGCGAGAACCGCTTCCGCGAGTTCCACGAAGGTGCCCTTATAGCGCGCATCCTCCATGAGAAGCTCGCCGTGGGCGGAGATGCGGGCGATGTCGAGGTCGAACGGAAGCCGCCCGAGGATCGGCAGTTCCGCCTCCGCCGCATAGCGGTCGATGAGACCCGAGCCGTCGTCCTTGTTGATGAAGACCACGGCGGGCAGTCCGAGGTGGCGCACGAGCTGCACCGCGACCTTCAGGTCGTGCAGACCGAACACCGTCGGCTCCGCCACGAGGATGACGAGGTCGCTGCGCTCCGCGGCGTGCATCACCTCGCACGAGCTCCCCGGCGGGCAGTCCGCGACGACGAAGTGCCCACGGGCGTCCTTTCCCGCGTCGCCCTCAGCCAGGTCGCGGAGACGCCGAATGACGGTCGTGGAGAGCGTCTCGCCCTCCTGCAGGATGCCCTCGAAGCACATGAGGCCCTGCGCCGCTGTTCCTGCCCGAAGCGCACCGATGTTGCGTTCCGCCTCACGGATGGCTCCATGCGGGCACGCGAGCGTGCAGGTGCCACAGCCGTGGCAGATCTCCGGAAACACGAGGACGCGCCCTCCGACCTCCGCCAGCGCATGCCAGGTGCACGCTGCGCTGCACACACCGCACGGCTCGCATCCCTCGCCGATCACGGGATACGGCGATGTCACGGTGTGCGTGCCCGCGATTGCCGGCTGGAGAAAGATGAAGCCGTTCGGCTCCTCGACGTCGTAATCGGCGTAGGACGTGGGGTGTGCGGAGGCGAGCGCCACGGCGAGGTTCACCGCCACCGTCGTCTTCCCGGTGCCGCCCTTGCCGCTGAGGATGGCCAGTCTCATAGCCTCTCCCTCCGCTTTGATGGATATGGACATACGACCATTATCCACAGGACGGAGCATACCGCCGTTTACGAACGTATGTCAATAACGCACCTTGACAGACGGATGGGCCATGGATCTCCCGGCCGGCCACCGGAGCGGATGCCGTGGTACTCAGCACTGCCGTCCCTTGTGGCTCCTCGACCTTTCCTGCCCTCTGAGGCAGGCAAACTTTCTCGAGACGCTGGCTCCAGTTCTTTCGGCGTCCGACGCGATGCACCAACGCCAGCGGCATCGAGCGGCAGGACCTTTGAAGTTCATGTATAACTCCCTGCCAACGCCCTGTTTAGCGCAGGTTAATGTCCAGGCTAAGGGGATGCGCGGGGTATTTTTGTGGGCCCGATACTTTGATAGATGAAAGCGCGAATGGAAGTCGCTGACTGACGAACCGAGGGCTCTCTCCCTGCCGGGCCCTGCACGGCCGCGCACCCCTGTTCCGAGCGCGTGGCCAATCCCGATGAGTCCCAGGTAGGAAAGGATGCATGCGGAATGCGCGTACGGCTGATGGCCGAACTGCTACTCATCACGGGCATGCTGCTCCTGGGGATCGCCGCCGGCGTGGTCTACGCGCGTATCGCGCTCGGGACGACGCAGTCCGACGCGATGGCGCTCTATAGCGTGAGCCGCGTCGCGGAGATCGCCAATGCGGTCAACTCGGACTTCCTGGGCTACGACGGCCAGCTCAACATGATGGCCGCTGTGGCGAGCGCGAACCGCTCTCTGATCGCTCCGACGTATGCCCAGGCCATGCAGTACCGCAGAAGTCTGGACACGGATCTCGGGCAGCTGCTCTCGACGCCGGGCGCGCAGTCCCTAAAAACCACCGTGCGCAGCCTGCGTGGGGACGTAGCGGTGTACGATGCCCTGGCGACACAAGTCCATGCCGACGTCCTGGCCGGCAAGAACACGCAGGCGGTCTACGTCCAGACGGTCGGGAATCTGAACGTCAGCAGCCGGATCGGCCACGACCTCTCTCAGCTCCTCTCCGATGCCAAGGCGAACATCAGCCGCCAGTCCACGGCGTTGGACGCGCAGATCCGGTTCGCGGACTCCTTCATGCTGATCACCGGTTTCATCGCGATCGTCCTCGGCATCCTCGTCAGCATCTACTTCAGCCGCTGGTTGGTGGGCAGCCTCGACGCCATCCGGCGCCGGGCGGCGGCCATTGCCTCGGGCGACCTCACCCTCGGCGACATCACGATCAGCAGCCAGGATGAGGTCGGCGAGCTCGCGCTTGCCTTCAACAAGATGAGCGCCGACCTGCGGGCCCTGCTCGGGCAGATCGCGCGCTCCGCGCAGACGGTGTCCACCGTGAGCGACGAGGTGGCAGGTGCCGCGAGCCAGGTCGCCACTGCGTCGCAGCAGATCACGCTCGCAGTGCAGCAGGTCGCGACCGGCGCCGCTAACCAGTCCACGAGCGCCGAGGAGACGGTCGCCGTGGTCGAGCAGTTGCGCTCGGGCATTGTTCAGGTGTCGCGCGGAGCCCAGGACCAGGCTCAGAACGTCGGCGTGGTGTCCGGAACGATCAAGCAGATGGCCGCGGCTATCCAGGACGTGGCGCGCTCGGCTCAGGAGGTCTCCGTCGCGGCATCTGAGGCGCTCCAAGCCGCCGAGGGCGGCGGCAGCGACGTGAGGGATGCCGTCACCGGCATGGGGCGGATCCGCGAGACCACCCAGCGCGCAGCAAAGCGCGTCCTCGTTCTCGGCACGTCGTCCCAGCGCATCGGCGAGATCGTGGCCGTGATCAGCGGCATCGCCGACCAGACCAACCTCCTCGCGCTCAATGCGGCCATCGAGGCAGCCAGGGCGGGCGAGCACGGCAAGGGCTTCGCGGTTGTTGCGGACGAAGTGCGCAAACTCGCGGAGAGCTCCAACCAGGCGGCGAAGGAGATCACCCAGCTGATCGACGCCATCCGCAGCGAGGTATCGGCTACGGTGGAGGCGATGAACGCAGGCAGCCGCGAAGTGGAGACCGGCACCGAGATCGCCGATCGGGCGGGCAAGGCGCTCGAGAGGATCCTCGAGACGATGCGACGCACCCATGGCTACGTGCAGTCCATCTCGGCCGCGGCGGAGGAGGTGGCCGCCAACGTCGAGGCGGCGGTCTCGTCCGTCGACGAAGTCGCCAGCGTCACGGAGGAGAACCTGGCGGCGACCGAGGAAATGTCCAGCTTCAGCAACCGCGTCGGCGACAGCGTCCAGAGCGTGGCGGCCATCTCTGCCGAGACGGCTGCATCGGTCGAGGAGGTTACCGCGACGACGGAGGAAGTGGGGGCGTCGGTCGAGGAGATCAGCGCCAGCGCGAGCAACCTGGCGGGTACGGCGCGCGAGCTCCGTCAGCTCGTGGAGCAGTTCCGCCTGGCGTAGCGCGGCATCGGCCACGCCATGCGGTGGCGGCGCCCAGGCGGCGATTCTCGCCTCCTGGGCGCTCTGCAGTGCAGCCAGCGGGGGCAACAACACGCAAATCGCGGCGCCCCGGCTGCCATGCGGGCCGCCGGGGCGCCGATGCGTTCGTCTAATGCGTCGTCCTGAGGTAATTGAACTGGGTTGTAAGCACGGGGTGCAGATATAGCATCAGGTCGCTGTGCGTTCCCTGCGGCTGGACCCAAGGCTGCACGAGGTCATCCTGCCACAGCGTGTAGATGAACAGCCACGGCGCCTGGTTGTGCGCGATGACCTCGGCCTGCTGATAGTCCGTCACGCGCTGGGCGTTCTCCGAAGGCGGCAAGCTGTCCGCGGTGTCGACAAGCTTCTGGAACTGCGGGTTCGTCCAGTTGCCGACGTTGGTGCCGTTGAACATCTCGGTGCCGAGGAGATTCTCGAGGAAGTCCTGCGCGTCGGGGTAGTCCTGCCACCAGTCGTACCAAGCCATGTTCCAGCTGCCCTTCGGGTTGTACTCCTCGTCGTTGAACGCCGTCCACTGCGAGATGCCCTGGATCTGCACGTTCATGCCGACCGCCTTGAGGTTCTGCTGGATCATCTCCGCCATGCGGATGCGGTCTTGCGTCTGGCTCGGGTAGATCAGGTAGATCGGCTGCCCCTTGTAGCCGGCAGCTTTGAGAAGCTGCCTAGCCTTCGTCGGATTGTAGGGGTACGGCTGCAGGGCCTTGTTGTAGCCCGCAATGAGCGGTGGCACCGGCTGCGACATGATGGTGGCACGGCCATTGGTGATGTCGCGCACGAGCATCGCCTTGTTCACGGCATAGTTCACCGCAAGCCGCATGTCGAGGTTGTTGAAGGGCGGCTTCGTGTAGTTGAACGCAAAGTAGAGGACGCCGTTCATCGGGGCCGTTTGGTACAGCTTGTGTAAGCTCGGGTCCGCCAGGATCTTGGCGTAAATCTCCGAGGGCAGCGGGCCGTTCATTAGGTCATACTCGCCCTTCTCGAAGCGAAGCAGCTGCAAGTCGGAGTTTACGTTCTCGTCGATGAGGATCTTGGCGATCGAGGGGACGCCGCGCCATGAGGTCAAGTTCGGAACGAGCGCCATCTGAGAGCCCTGGTGCCAGTAGAGCAGCTTGTACGGTCCTGTGCCAATGGCGTGCAGTTCGTAGTTCTTTCCGTACTT
Organism: Bacillota bacterium; assembly: GCA_021786135.1. Taxonomy (GTDB): domain Bacteria; phylum Bacillota; class Sulfobacillia; order JAJZYS01; family JAJYTV01; genus JAJZQO01. The sequence continues at coordinate 2,446 of JAJYNV010000209.1, read as the reverse complement.
CGCCACAATACTTGGGTCCAGGACGTCCGCGGACGAGAGCGCCATCTCGTTGAGGAAATACGGTTGAGGCGATGCCAACGTAATCTGGACGACTCCAGGAGCAGGCGAAGTCACACCGGACAGCCCTGGCTGACCCACTTCCGCAGTCTTGCCGCTCTTCATCCACTGTTGGAAGCCGACGATATCGGAGTATGCACCGCTGTATGGTGCCGCACCTGCCCCAAGCGGATCGCTCGAAGTGATGCGGTTGAGGCTGTAGATGACATCTGCCGCGGTGACCGGATCGCCGTTCGAGAAGATGACGCCGGGCCGCAGGTGGAACGTGTAGACAAGCCCGTTCGGAGAGACGGTGTAGTTCGATGCCAGTGCCGGATGCAGCCCGGTGTTCGTTTGGTTGTACTCCACCAGCGTGTCGTAGATCATCGACATCGGCCGCTGCTCGGTTACGCCGCTCCAAGAGGCGGGGTCAAGCGTCGGAATGCTGCTGTTCTCGGCATAGTGGAGCGTTCCGTGTGGCGATGCAGCCGCCTGCGCAGATACTGCCCCGTAACTTAGCATGAGAGCGGTGGACAACGCCGCGATAGCTGCGAGTACCAGTCGGCCCGACCTGACCAGGATCCTGTTCAATCTGCCGCCTCCTCGTCGCGCTTTTCTCAGCAAAGCACAGGGAGAGAACTGCTGGCAGCGTCGCCTATCGGCTCCGCCCGCCGCATTCTCCCCCTGGTTTGCCAATACCACCCTACCCCAGAACCGTTAGTTTGGGAAGTACTGAATTTCGGACAAAATCGCGTGACCCTAGGCTTACTTGCAAAGAGGCGCAACAAGGTGGTCCGCGCGGTACCGCGAGCAGCGGTCCGTCCATGCCCCCAGAGCGAACGACGCACCAACCTTGCGTCGAACCTGCCCCAGTCTTATTCTAGGGGAAACTTCTGTTTTGGATGGTGCGAGGATGGAAATTATGCTTTGTGAATTGAATGCAAGCGATGGCATGGACATATTTGAAATGCTGAAAGATATCCCGGCCGACGAAAATGGTTTCATGAATGTTGCGCATGCCATTACATTCGATCAGTTTCCTGACTATTTGACGCGGCAACGCGAAGTTGCCAATGGCATAAACTTAGATGGGAAGTACGTGCCACAAACGACATACTGGCTGACCGTTGGCGGAAGACTTGTGGGCATGGGCAAGTTGAGACATTACCTGAACGATAACCTCAGAATATCTGGAGGGCACATTGGCTACGCAATCAGGCCTTCCGAGCGAGGGAAAGGCTATGGGACCATCATCCTGAAGGAGCTCCTGAAAAAAGCCAAAGCCAAAGGGATCTCAGAGGTTCTCCTGACGGTTAATGAGGACAACACCCCGTCCAGGAAGGTCATTGAAGTAAACAACGGACTACTGGAGGCTGCCGTGAACGGAACGTGCCGTTATTGGGTGAAATTGTAGAAGTCTCGCCAGGTAACCGACTACCCGTATACCACTTGAACCTGCGGCCATGCATCTACGATCCGATTCTCCGTCAGCCGGCGCTCGATGATCTCTCTTGCAACTCTTTTTGGGGATTCCGTCGGTGGATCATTTTGAACAAGTCGTCCAGACCGCACGGCATCACGCACTCCTGAAATCCGGGAGAGCCGCCCGAAGCCATTCGGGGGCCGCCGTTGGGGCGGCCCCCTGCGCCTGCGGTGGAAGATCCAGCTGGAGGGAGCGCTAAGGACGGACACAACGACGGTCTTGGTCTGGGGTGAGTACCTGACGGAGGACCGCGCGATCGAGATCACCTTTGGGCACGCCAAGGAGAATGATCGGGTGCATTCCAAGCATCTCCAGCCAGCGGGGTGAGCGTGGGGCTGGGCATGCCGATGTTCGGCTAGGTGCTCTCGGGCAACTCCTCGGAAAAGCCTGGAACTTCGAGACGCCCGAAGCCCTGTCGCGGCAGCTCGACGCGGAGGATGTAAAGAGGCTCATCTGCGTTGGCGACGCCCAGATGATTCCACGGACGAACCTCGAGCGCATCGCAGAGCTGCGTTGACGCTTCATCTCTCGCCTGCCGAGCGTCTACGCCCTAGCAGACGAAGGCGGCCGCCTTCGCCGAGGATGTGTGGCTCGAGGTGGGCAAGATCAGCCCGGGCAAGCAGGCGGCCTCCTGCGCTTCTCCCGGACCCCGATCCCGAGCCATCGGCGCCTTTCGGCGCCGCCCCTCTCGTCACTTGCCGCAAGGTGGCTGCTTTCAGCCGTTTTGGGTGGCCGGTTTGTCCGGTCCCGGTGGCCGGATTCATCCGGACTAGCCTGCCGGTTTGGCCGGAATGGACAACCGCGCGAGTGCTTACGCTGTCCGGAGGTGGAAGGGCACGTCCCGCACGGCCTCGGAGATGGCGACGAGGTCCAGGTCACTGCTGAAGGAATCCCGTCTCTCGGCCACGGAACCGAACAGGATGACCT
>JAJYNV010000337.1 GCA_021786135.1 Bacillota bacterium | reverse complement strand
GCGAGCGAGGGCGCGGCGCCGTCCGTGGTTTGGACGGCACCGCGCCCTCGCGTCCCGCTCAGCGGACAGGATACCTCGGCCCGAGGCGCAGATCAGTAACCCTGCGAGCGGTCGACCACGCCTGCCAGTGGCTCGCCGGCAAGGTAGCGACGGATGTTCTCCGCCACGAATGTGCGCACGAGGTCCGGTTCGCTTGGCCCCGAGCAGTGAGCCGAGATATAGCAGTTCGGAAGGTCCCAGAGCGGACTGTCGTCGGGCAAGGGCTCGCGCTCGAACACGTCGAGCTGGGCCATGGCGGGACGCCCTCGGCGCAGGGCCTCGGCCAGATCCCTCTCGACGATGGCGTTCCCTCGCCCGACATTGACCAGGATCGAGCCCTCGCGCATGCCAAGGAGCACGTCCTTGTCGACGATGCCGGTCGTCTCCGTCGTTTTCGGCAGCACGAGGACGAGCGCGTCGACGCCCGCGGCGAAGGTGCGCATGTCGGCCGGCAGGAAGTGCCGGTCGCAGATCTCACTGCCGCGGCCGCTGCGGCTGAGGCCCCACACCTCCATGCCGAATGCGCGGCCGAGACGCGCCACCTCCGACCCGATCGACCCCAGTCCCGCCACACCGAGCCGCTGCCCGCGGAGCGACGCACCGATCACCCTGTGCCAGGTATGGTGCTCCTGCAGTTCGCGCATTTCGAAGACCCCACGCCGCAAGGCGAGCAGATAGGCGAAGACGTGTTCGCTCATCACGGTAGAGAAGGCGCCGACCACGCGCGTGAGCACCACGTCCTGCGGCATGTGCGCCACGACAAGGTCGACGCCGGCACCGAGCCACTGAACCCAGCGCAGGCGCGGCATCCGGGCCAGGGCAGCGGCCGGCATGCCCCAGGCAAGGAGGACCTCGGCCTCCGCAAGGTGCGGCTCCGCCTCTTCCAGGGTCGTGGCACCGTGGATCTCGGCCTTTGGGGCGAGCTCGTGCAGCGCTTGCACATAGCTTTTGGCATCCTGGGTATAGACAAGGATCTGCAAGGCATGCGGGACGACGGGGTCGTCCCGACTTCCCCCCTTCGCGCCGGCGCACTTCTCCGTCCTAGATGCTTTCTCTGCGAGCGCCCCGCGCCCCTCCTCGGCCCGCGTGACACAGGCCCCCCCAGGATGCTCTGCTATAATTTCTCGTGTTCCACCCCAACGCTTCGTACATCCGAAAAGGAGTGTCGATATGCCACGCACCGAACGTGACGCCCTGGGCGATGTCACGATACCGGACGGCGCGCTCTGGGGCGCACACGCGCAGCGTTCGCACGACAACTTTCCCATCAGCGGCCGCCTGCCAAGGCCGGAATTCCTCGCGTCAGCGGCGCACGTCAAGCGCGCGGCGGCCATAGCACACGGGGCGACCGGACGTCTCGAACAGCCGATCGTCGACGCGATCATCTGGGCTTCCGAAGAGGTCATAGCGGGCCGCCATCTCGACCAGTTCATCGTCGACGTCTATCAGGCAGGCGCCGGCACCTCCTTCAACATGAACATGAACGAGGTGCTGGCGAGCCTCGCCAGCATGCGCCTCGGCGGCCAGCCGGGCGATCACGAGGTATCGGCGCACGATCACGTCAACATGGGGCAATCGACCAACGACATCTTCCCGACCACTATGCGCGTCGCCGCAGCCGTGCTCTGGAGCCGGACGCGCGGGCAGGCGCTCGCCCTCGCCGACGCCTTCGGAAAGCTCGCGCGGGGCACCGACGGCATCCTCAAGACCGGCCGCACGCACCTGCAGGACGCCGTGCCGATCCGCTACGGTCAGGAGTTCTCAGGCTATGAGGACGCCCTGCGCCAGGCGGTGGAGCAGGCCGATGCCGCGATCCATTACGTCTATGAGCTGAACCTGGGTGCCACGGCGAACGGCACCGGACTCAACGCCGAGCCAGGGTATCCGGAGGCAGCCGCGCGGGAACTCTCAGAGCGGCTGGGCCTTCCGTTCCGCCCGCCGCGCAACCGTTTCCGCCTGACACAGAGCATGGGCGACTTCGTCTTCTTCTCGGCCGCCCTTCAGGTGCTGGCGATCGAGCTCTCGCGCATCGCCTCGGACCTCAGGCTGCTCTCCTCCGGACCGCACGCCGGCATCGGCGAAGTGCAGCTGCCTGCGGTACAGCCAGGCTCCTCGATCATGCCGGGCAAGGTCAACCCGTCCATTCCGGAAATGGTCAACATGGTCGCGCTCGACGTGATCGGCGCCCACACCACCGTCAGTACGGCCAGCTCGAACTGAACGTGATGATGCCGGTGATGGCCGATCGCCTTGTCGAATCGCTGATCATCCTCGGCAATGCCTGCGAGACCTTTGCGACCCGCTGCGTCGCGGGGATCACGGTCGACCAGGACCGCAGCCTGCGCCTCCTCGAGGGGTCGGGCGCCCTGTCGACGGCCGTGGCGCCTTACGTCGGCTATGCCAAGGCCGCCGAACTGCAGAAGGAAGCGAACCGGACCGGCCGCAGCGTCCGAGACCTCGTCGTCGAGCAGGGTCTCCTCTCGGCCGAGCAGGCCGACCGCGTCCTCGATCTGCGTTCCATGACGGAGCCGGGCGTCGCGGGCTGACGCGCTTCGCCCGAAGGCGCCCGCCCGCAGATCGGGGCGGGCGCCTTCGCTTCTGGAACGGCCATCCGCCGGTTGACACGAGTTCTGCTCTACCGTACGATTCGGCGCAATATCGCGCGCCAAGGGAGGCGTCCTCATGGGCGAAGGGTCCCAGAAGTCCCCGGTGGTGCTCAAGTTTGGCGGCTCTTCGCTGGCGACGCCGGAACGCGTGCGACTTGTCGCGGAGCGCATCGCACGGCGCCAGAAGCAAGGCGATCCGGTGGTCGCCGTCGTCTCGGCACAGGGCGACACCACGGATGAACTGCTCGTGCGCCTGCATGAGCTCGCGCCGGACCCTCCAGCGCGGGAGGTCGACATGCTGCTTGCGACAGGCGAGCAGCAGTCCGCCGCGCTGGTCGCCGCGACACTCGGCACCCTGGGCGTGTCGGCCGTCTCGCTGACGGGCTGGCAGGCGGGCATCGCCACCGATCCCAGCCATCGCCGGGCGCGCCTCCACGGCATCGCTCCAGGGCGCATCCGCCGGCTCCTGGCCGCCGGCCACGTTGTCGTGGTGGCCGGCTTCCAGGGCGTGAACGACCTCGGTGACGTGACGACCTTGGGCCGCGGCGGCTCGGACCTCACAGCGGTAGCCCTCGCCGCGAGCCTGGGTGGCACCTGCGAGATCTATTCCGACGTCGACGGCGTCTACACGGCGGATCCCCGCATCGTGGAAGACGCGCGGCGGCTGAGCGTGATCGGCTATGACGAGATGATGGAGCTGGCGGCCCTCGGCGCCCAGGTTCTGCAGGGGCGCGCCGTGGAGTACGCCTGGCAGCATGACGTGGAGGTGCAGGCGCGCTCCACCTTTGTCGATGGGCCGGGCACCAAAGTGCGGCCGGGCACCGGCACCGAGCGCGTCCATCCCGTCACGGGTGCGGCCCTCGACCGAACCGTCGCGCGGATCCTCTGCGAGCAGGTGCCCGACCGCCCAGGCAGCGCCGCGCATCTCTTCGGCGCGCTCGCGCAGGCGCCCATCAATGTCGACGTCATCGTGCAGAGCCCGAGCCACCTGGGCAGGACGGACATCGCCTTCACCGTCGCCGACGAAGACGCGCCGCGGGCCGAGGAAATCGCCCGGGTGGCGGTCGAACGGATCGGCGGCGGCCAGGTGTCGCGCGACGCCGACGGCGCGAAGGTTTC
>JAJYNV010000007.1 GCA_021786135.1 Bacillota bacterium | reverse complement strand
GTAGGTGTTGACGTACAGAACGGTAAGGAGCACGAACAAGGAGACGAACTGGACCGTCAGGTACAGTTGGGCCTTCGGGCCGCGTACTTTGGCGGCCAGAACCATGTAGAGGGGGAAGATGACCACGATGTAGCGCGGCATGCTGGTGAGGGGTTCGTTCCGGATGTAGGTGGACAGCGGCATGAGGAACGAGAGCCCGGCGTAGACGAGGTAGCTGGACCGCAGGCGCCTCAAGCCGAGCACCAGGAGCACCAGGGCGAAAAGGGTGAACAGAAGGTCGTCGAACGACGATGTCCACCAGTAGACAAAATGGGGGTGGGCCAAGTCCTTCAGTGCCAGGAGGATGGGCAGGCCCGGAAAGGTGGTGATGCGTCCCCAGACCTTCAGGGAGTCGGCGTGGACAAAAGCCAGGGCGTCGCCGAAGTAAATCTTCTGGTAGACCAGGAAGGCGGCGAACAGGATCGAGATCGACGGCAGGCCTGCGATCTCATGCGCGCCTGCGCTGCTCACTCCGTGGGCGGTCAGGCCACTCGATAGCGCGCCTGGCAGGTCTGTCGAGAGGCCCAGGACCATCAGCGTGAAGAAGACGCCCACGGAGAGCACCTGGGCGGAGTTCTGAAAGGTCTGGTTCATGCCGCCGCCCGCGCCGCGATCGCTTGGGGGCAGGCTGTTCATCACCGCCGCGCGGTTCGGCGAGGCGAACATGCCCATCGATATGCCGTTCAACGCCAGCACCAGCGCGAACAGCGGATAGGGAAAGTCGATCGGCAGCAGCGTCAGCAGCCCGAAGCTCAGAGCGGCGCCGATCATGCCGCTCGTCGCGAACGGCCTCGCGCCGTAGCGGTCGGCCATCACACCACTCAAGGGTCCGGCCACCAGGAACCCGACGGTGAGCGGCAGCATGTAGATCCCGGCCCATAGAGGGGTTGAGCTGAAGCTGTAACCGTGCAAGGGGAGCCAGATCCCCTGGAGCCAGATGATCAGTATGAACATGAGACCGCCTCGGCTGAGGGATGCCAGTGCACTTGCCGTGTTGCCGGCCGCGAACGCCCGTATGCGGAACAGGGTGAGCCGGAACATCGGCTGGTCGACTCGGGTCTCGATGAGCACGAACACGACCAGCAGCGCCACGCCTCCAAAGATCTCGCCGAGGACGCTTGGGCTCGTCCACCCCATCGTGTGGTGGCCGTAGGGGAGCAGGCCGTACGTGATCCCGACGAGGATGAGAACCAGCCCTACTGCGAAAGTTACGTTTCCCCACCAATCGATCTGTGCCCGAGTGCGTACTCCTCGCTCTTCGAGCTTCAAGTAGGCCCATACGGTGCCGAAGAGACCGACAGGTACCGAGACGAGAAAGACCAGATGCCACTCGACCGGGGCCAGGAGCCCACCCAACACGAGGCCGATGAACGACCCGGCGATCGCCGCGACGTTGTTGATCCCGAGCCCCAGCCCCCGCTGGTCGGGAGGGAAGGCGTCGGTGACGATAGCTGACGAGTTCGCGAAGAGCATCGCGCCGCCCACCCCTTGACCGACGCGCATCCCGATCAGCCACAGCGCTCCGGATGAGCCCTGGAGCCACGTGATCGAGAGCAAGATCGAGAACAGCGTGAATACTGCGAAGCCAAGGTTGTACATCCGGACGCGCCCAAACATGTCTCCCACTCGGCCCAAGGTGACGACCAGGACGGCCAAGACGACCATGAACCCCATGAGCATCCACAGCATGTAACCGGTGTTCGAGGGCGTGAGCGGATCCAGATGGATACCCCGGAAGATCGCCGGAAGGGCGATGAGCACGATCGACTGGTTGATGAAGACCATGAGGGTGCCGAGGGTGATGTTCGACAAGGCGACCCATTTGTATCGGCCGCTGGACCGAGCACGACCTGCTTCACCGCCGGGCGCGCCATTTCCAGGCACGAAGCGGCCGTTGTGTGGCGCCGACGCGCCGTCCGCCTTTCCGGGGTGCTGCCCGTTCGCTGCGGTCCGCCGTGCCACGGCGAAAGTATAACGTTCACGTAAAGGTTAGACGACATCCTCGTGCAACGTGATCTCCACGGGATCCAGCGGCTGCCAGACCCGGTTGCCAGACCCGGTTGCCACGCCCTCAGCAGAGCTCACCCGGCATCAGTGGATCGTCGGGCGTGGAGCGTCGGAGCTGCACGCCGGGGGCGGGCAGGAGGGCTGTGGATCTTCGAGCTGTGCGTAGCGATCCGTGCCCGGGATCAGTCGAGCTCGGCCCCAACGATCGAGACGAACGAGACCATCTCGCCGGGGTAGCCGCCGAGGTTATGGGTGAGAGCGAGCTTTCGGTTACTCCGAACTTGACGCTCGACGGGTGCCTCCCCCCGCAGTTGCAGCCAGCACTCGAAGAACATCCGAAGTCCGGAGGCTCCGACCGGGTGGCCGAAGCTCTTCAGGCCGCCGTCGGGATTGACCGGGAGATCGCCGTCGAGCGCGAAACTGCCGGCAAGCACGTCTTTCCACGCTTGCCCCCTCGCCGAAAATCCAAGGTCCTCCATCAAGACCAATTCAGTCGGGGTGAAGCAGTCGTGGACTTCCGCGAATGCCAATTGATTCCGGGGATCGGTGACACCGGCTTGCCGGTAGGCATCGGACGCAGCTATCTCGCACTCGGGGAAATGCGTGTAGTCGTACTCTGGATCGATGAGACCTGAGCCGCTGCCTGCCGCAAAGGAGAGCGCCTTGATGTAGAGGGGCTTCTCGGTATACCGGTGCGCGTCCTCCGCCCGGACCACGATCGCGGCGGCCGCTCCGTCGGCCACGCCGGCACAGTCGAACACGCCGAGTTGGCCGGCCACCCGGGGGGAGGCGCAGATGGTCTCCTTGGAAACTTCGCGACGGAATTGAGCCCGAGGGTTCCGAGCGCCGTTGTAATGGTTCTTCGCAGAGATGGTGGCCAGGACATCGGCCATCTGCTCTTGGCTCACCCCATACTTGGCTGCGTAGGCGGGCGTCACCATCGAGAACATTGCCGCAGCAGTCAGCGTGCGAGCCGTCCCGTCGTTCGGAGGTAGCGCAGCGTTGAGGCCTTGGTAGCCGCTGTCCTTCACCTTCTCGGCGCCGACGGCCATTGCGACGTCGTATGCCCCGGAGGCAACCGCATACGCCGCGCCGCGGAGCGCTTCTGATCCGGTCGTGCAGAAATTCTCCACTCTCGTCACCGGCTTGCCCTGGAGCTGGAGGGGCCGAGCCAGCGTGATCCCGCTCATCCCGCCCTGCGCCGTACCGATCCAGAAGGCGTCTACGTCGTCTTTGGTGAGCCCGGCCGATTCGAAAGTGTCTCTGGCCGCGTCGACCACCAGGTCGTCAAACCCTTTGTCCCACAGCTCGCCGAACTTGGTGCAGCCCATGCCGACGATCGCGACGCGATCACGGATGCCGTGTGATGACATCAGCGCTCCTCCGGGCGTTCCGTCGACAAAGTGAAGCGAGCAGCCGTCATCGTCCGTGCTCCATCGCAGTTGGGTTGTTCCGCAGGGGACGTGCCTTCCAAAAGTAATCTGCGATCCCGTCGGCGGTGAACAGCCTTCGGAACGTCATCTCCACCTGGTCGCCGATCGCGATCGTGTCCGCGTCCACGTCGGTCAGCTCGACTGGGAAGCGCCCACCCCGGTCGAAATCGACCACCGCGAAAACGATTGGTGGGCTCGGAGAGTAGGCCATGCGATCGACGGTGAAGGTCACGATGGTCCCGATGGAGTCGGCCAACGGGAAGTGCTCCATGTCATCGAACGCCCCTCC
>JAJYNV010000187.1 GCA_021786135.1 Bacillota bacterium | reverse complement strand
GCAACAACTGGGTGGTGGGAGGACAGCTCACGGCGTCGGGCAAGCCGCTCCTCGCCGGCGACCCCCACCTCGACCTGACGCTGCCGTCGATCTGGTACCAGATCCAGCTCGCAGACCCGCACTATGACGTCGACGGCGTGAGCATCCCCGGAACGCCCGGCATCCTCATCGGCCACAACCAGCAGATCGCCTGGAGCCTGACCGACACCGAGAGTCAGAGCACGTTCTTCTACGTCGAGCATCTGAACGGGCGCCACCCGACCAAGTACTACTTCGACGGGGCCTGGCATCCGCTCGTGTGGCACCGCTACACCCTGACCGTCAAGGGTGGCGCCAGCGTCCACTACAACGTGCCCTGGACCAACAACGGTCCGATCCTGACGGCGGACGGCCAGACGGTCGCCATGGACTGGACGGGCCAGATCGCCTCCCAGGACGTCACGGCGCTCCTCGCCGTGGACCGCGCCCAGAACTGGCAGCAGTTCAAGCAGGCGCTCCTGCCGTGGAACAACCCCCCGCACAACTTCATCTTCGCCGACCGGGCGGGGCAGATCGGTATCATCGCGCCCGGGTTCTACCCCGTCTTCCCAAAGGGTGTCCGTCCCTGGCTGCCGATGGACGGCAGCGGCGGCCAGGAGTGGATCGGGCGCATCCCTGCGTCGGCCGTGCCTCAGGCGTATGACCCGCCGTCCCACTTCCTCTGGTCCGCCAACCAGCGTCCGGTAGCCGCGAACTACCCCTACTACATCGGCACCGCCTGGGACTGGTTCTCGAACGGGTACCGCGCGGACACGATCTACAACTTCCTCGCGCAGCCCAAGAACCGCCCGTTCACCGTGGCCAAGATGGAACAGCTGCAAGCGGACAACCAGGATTACCTCGCCCTCCACATGGCGCCGCTGATCGCCAAGGCGGGACAGGAACTCGGACTCAAGGGCGCCGTGGGACAGGCGGTTGCGGACATGCGCAACTGGCCGGGCGTCATGAGCGAAAACTCCGTGCAGGCGACCATCTACAACGCATTCTGGCAGGACTACATGCAGGCCACGTTCGGCCCCTGGTGGCAGCAGGCGAAGGTGCCGGTCAGGCAGGATCCGGATCTCGCCATCTCCCAGGGCCTGACGCCGCTCGACGAAGACCTCCAGGTCTGGACCCTCGACAAGCAGAGTTCGCCTTGGCTCGAGGATCCGGTGACGCACACCATGCGTACGACCGGCTCGCTGATGCGCGTGGCGCTCCAGAAGGCGCTCGCCAGTCTCACGAAGGAGCTGGGTCCCGATCCTGCCCACTGGCAGTGGGGCCGACTCCACAAGCGGCTGTTCGCATCGCTCTCGGGCTTGTCCGCCCTGGCCCGCGGGCCCTACGCCTCGGGCGGTGACCAGAATACCCCGGATGCGGCGGAACCCGGCCTAGTGGCTACCTCAGGTCCGTCGTGGCGCATGGTGGTCGATCTCGGCAACCTCACGGCTTCGCGTGCCATCTACCCAGGCGGTCAGTCGGAGAACCCCGTCTCGCCCGAGTACGCGAACTTCCTGCCGTACTGGCTCACGTACCACTACCTGCCCTTCGTCTGGGCAAGCGCAGGAACGTCCGGCACGCGCACCGTCTACACACCTTGAGGGAGGCTCCGCCATGCCGCAGTCATCGCGCACCGCCACGTTCGTGGCCGCGCTCATCCTCACCTGGCTTCTGACACTCTGGGTCGGCGCCTGGGGCCCTGTCATCGCGGGGATCCTCGCAGGGCGCCTCGCGCCGCGACGCGGCGGCTTCATCTATCCGGCGCTGGGCGGCCTTGTGGCCTGGCTTGGCTGGTTCGCCCTGACCGCGCTCACCGCGCCGCTCCTGCCGCTGGCGCGGCTCCTGGGCGCCATCGTCGGCATCGGCAGCTCGGGCGGGCTCGCCCTGCCCGTGATCGCAAGCCTCCTCTGCGCCGTCGTGGTGGGGCTTGGCGCTCTGGCTGGCGCCGCCTTGTTCGGCCTCATCCACCCGCATTCGACCGATCCTTCGATCGTCGGCTGAGCCAGCCACTTTCCACCAGTCGGACCGAAGGCAGGATTGCGCATACTGACCGGCGAGCCACCACCCGAGGAGGCGCGCCTGGTTGGACAATCTGCTCGCCGCCCGCGTCCAGATGGGTTTCACGCTCGGTTTTCACATGCTGTTCGCGGCTTTCGGCGTAGGCTTTCCTCTGCTCATGCTGGTCGCGGAGGGCATCGCGCTGCGTGGCGGGCCCGCCCACTACCTCGCGCTGGCCAAGACGTGGAGCAAAGCGAACGCCCTCCTGTTCGCGGTCGGAGCCGTCAGCGGGACGGCGCTCGCCTTCGAGCTCGGGCTGCTCTGGCCCGGTTTCATGCTCTTCGCCGGCAGCACGATCGGGGCAGGCTTCGCCACGGAAGCCTTCGCGTTCTTCATCGAGTCGATCTTCATCGGCCTCTACCTCTATGGCTGGGACCGTCTCTCGCCGCTCGGCCACTGGCTGACCGGCATCCCTATCGTCATCGGCGGCACCGCCTCGGCAGCGCTCGTCGTATCGGTCGACGCGTGGATGCAGCATCCCGTCGGCGCCACGGCGCTCCTTCAGACCCCCGCGCAGGCGGCCCCCCTCGCGATGCTCTTCACGAATCCGCACTGGTTCGTCATGGCGCTGCACGCCACCATCGCATGCTATGCAGCGACAGGCTTCACCTTGGCGGGCGTCTACGCATTCGGCATGCTGCGCGGCAGGCGCGACCGGCTGCACAAGGCGGCGCTCAGGATCGCCATGATCCTCGCCACGGGCGCAGCGATCCTCATGCCGCTCACGGGCGACATGAGCGGCAAGGCTGTGGCCGCCTTCCAACCGCCGAAGCTGGCCGCGATGGAGTCGCAGTTTCGCACGGAGGCCGCCGCGCCGCTGCGCATCGGCGGATTGCCGGATGCCAGGACGCGCACCGTCCGCTACGCCATCGAGATTCCTGGCGGACTGAGCTGGCTCGCCTACGGGCGCACGTCGGCCCAGGTCACGGGACTCGATCAGGTGGCGGTGGCTGACTGGCCGAACCTGCCCGTGACGCATGTCTCCTTCCAGTTGATGGTCGGTGCGGGTGCGCTGATGATCCTGATCGCTCTCTACTACTGGCTCGCAGTGCGCGCGAAGGGGCCCGGACTCACCCGCGGCGTCCTCTGGGCGCTCGTGATCGGCGGCCCGCTCGCGTTCCTGGCCCTCGAGACCGGTTGGGTGGTGACGGAGGTCGGGCGTCAGCCCTGGATCGTCTACGGCGTGCAGCGCACCGCGGACGCGGTGACGCCGGTGCCGGGGCTCCTCGGTTACCTCATCGGCTTTGCGCTGCTCTACCTCCTGCTTGGCCTCACCGTGCTCTGGCTCTTGCAACGCATCGAGCGCGAGGCTCCGGCCGTCAAGGAGGCAGCATGACACCCGATGTGCCCTGGCCGGATCTCGCCTGGGTCCTGGCCGTAGCCGCCATGACAGCCTATCTCCTGCTCGGCGGGGCAGATTTCGGCGGCGGCGTCTGGGATCTCTTCGCCTGGGGGCCTGACGCCCCTGAGCAGCGACAGGCGATCGCCCAGGCCATGGGGCCGGTCTGGGAGGCCAACCACGTCTGGCTTCTCTTCCTGCTCATCCTGCTCTTCACCGGCTTCCCGGTCGCCTTCCACGAGCTTGTGATCGGCCTCTACCTGCCGCTCAACCTCGTCCTGCTCGGAATCATCCTGCGGGGAGCCGCGTTCGTCTTCCGTGCGCACGGGCGCCGCGGCGTGGGGCCACAGTCGCTCTGGGGACGGATCT
>JAJYNV010000356.1 GCA_021786135.1 Bacillota bacterium | reverse complement strand
GGGCCCCCTTGCCTAGTTCAATCAGGTGCGCGCGTCACGTGGCGCGCGAAGAGAATGCCGATCACGACGACCCAGCAACCGGTGAGCACACCCACCTCAAGGTAGGCCCAGAACATCCGTTGCACCTCCGGCGCATACTACGCGACGCGCTCTTCAGGCGCGCTTCGCCTTCCAGTAGAGACTGAGCGCCACCAAGGCGAGCAGAAAGAGCAGCGCGAGGACAGGCCAGGATGGCGCTGCACCAACGCCGGCCGCACTGCTGGCGATCAGGTGATGATGACGGCTCAGGTGCCTCACCAGGGCGACGAGAACACGCAACGACATCCGCTCCCCATGTGCGAGCATGCCCGCGCGTTCGCGACGGCATGCGGTTGCGGCGGTCGACGTCAAGCCGCAGCTGGCTTCGCTGCCGACATCTGCACGCAAGCGGGGGCGGCCAGCGGGTCACCATAACACCGGGAGGTGGGCCCATTGGCGGAGACGCATCAGGCATCGAAACCGAGCCTTCGGATCGACCCGCAGCAGTTCGCGCAGGAAGTCGCGAACGAGATCGCGGCGGATCTGAAGAGGAATGGCGGCCAGACGCCGCAGGTGACGCAGATTCAGGAGCCGGAAGAGTGACGTTCGGACGGGCGGGCGATGCCCGCCCGTTCTATCTTTGCCGGCCTGCCCATACGCATCGAGAGACATCCTGAGATGCGGGAGGTGCGGCGGTGCGGACACGACGCATTCCCTGGGGAGAGGCGGCGCATCAGGAACGGGTGGTGCACGCCTCACCGCGGGCTTCGCGATCGCCAAGAAGTCTTTCTCCGTCCTCATCGAATCCTCGCTGGCGCGGTCAGCTCATCGGCGGCCTAGTGGTGCTCCTGGCGCTCGGGCTGCTCTACCACACCCAGGAGAGCAGCGTGCTTTTGTCTCAGCTTGAGAGCTATCTTTCCGGGCAGCCGGCCGTGACCACGACGACCACACAGACATCTGCCACGGCGGGCCCGCCGCAGGCTCAGACGCTTGTGCAGGAGTTGCAGGCTACGGGGCTCGCGGCCCAGGGGCAGGACTGGCAGCTCGCGACGACCGAGATGCAAGCCGCGGAAGCCAGCTGGGCGAGCCTTGAGAGCACCTACGGCAAGGCTGGGGTGGCTACGACAGATCTCAACGGCTTTACGGCGGACCTGGCCAACTTGGCGCTCGCCATCTCCGAGAAGAATGTCAGCCAGGTGACACAGACGGTCACGAACGCGCAGAAGTCCCTGGCCTGGATGACGACCAACTACGTGTCCGGTTCCGGCCCGACATTCCAGCAGATGTCGAGCCTCGTCAGCGATCTCAACACGGCGACGTCCCAGAAGGACTGGACGCGCGTCCAGCAGGACGCAAAACTGCTGCAGCAGATGATGCAATCGATTCAATCGGGTTTCTAGAGAGATCCACGATAGCGGCGTCCGGTCGCTAGATCGGTCGCCGCCATCGCAAGGACGGCCCTGCGACGCGCCACTGCTGTTCCGCCAGGCGGAAGGCAACATGGCTGCGGCGGGGCCGCTTGCGTCATCGGGGAGGCATCGACTACCGAGCCATGTGCCGCTGCGATGCCGGAGAGCGTTTGTCACCCGGCGCGGCAGTCGGGGAAATGTGCGGGGCGCTGGCCGCGCCCGCGTCGCCACACCGGCAGGATCGCTGCCTAGCGCCATGGAAGCTTGCACCTAGACGGACATTCCTAAGCGGGGTGCGTCGCATGGTGGGCAGGGGTATGTCAGGCGCGGGTTCCGTTTGCCGCGGAGACTTCCATGAGCGCTGACGCTCCACGCCCACGGCGGCCGGTCGCCCTCGTGACCGGCGCGTCGCGCGGCATCGGACGGGCTGTGGCGATCGAGCTCGGCAGACAGGGGTTCGACCTCTGCCTCGGCGCACGGGCGCAGGAGGCATGCGAGGCACTCGCCCGGGAGCCTGTGCTGCAAGGAGTGGACGTTCTCAGCCTCGCACTGGACGTGCGGGACCGGCGATCGATAGACGCCTTCGCCCAGGCGGCGCTCGACAGGTTCGGCTGCATCGATCTCCTCGTGGCGAACGCGGGCATCGGCGGTGGCGATCTCTTCCCGGCCATGCGCCGCGAGGAGATCGAGGGACTCGTGGAGACGAACTTTCTCGGCGTGCTGCACTCGGTGCATGCCGTGCTGCCAGCCATGCGCCGCCAGCGGCAAGGCGCGGTCGTGCTTGTGGCCTCGGTGGCCGGGGAGGTCGCCTTGCCGGGTTCCGCGCTCTACGCCGCCACCAAGGCGGCGGTCGTGCGCTTTGCAGATGGACTGCGGCGTGAGGTGCGGCGGAATGGCATCCGCGTCACAGCCATCCTGCCGGGATTTGTGCGCACCGACATGACGCAGGGGCTCCCTTTCCCGATGCCTGGGCCGGAAGTGGTGGCGAAGGCGGTTCTGGCTGCCTATCGCAGAGGCCGGCGCACGATCGTCGTGCCGGGTTTCTATCGGATGCTGATCTGGCTGGCCCGTGCGGCCCCCTGGCTGGTAGACCTCGTCGGACGGCGCATCCTGAGGGACACGGACGTGCCCGGACGCGAGTGACGTCAGCGTCCGCCTCGACGGGCGCGCCTGCGAAACGTATGATCGAGTGGGCCAGACCTTCTAGTCCGGCCCAGCTTTGTTCGTGGAGGGAAGGACTTGTTGCGGACCGCCCTTGTCGGCCTGCCCCAGAGCGGCAAGACGACGCTCTACAATCTGCTTACCAGGTCTGAGTTGCCAACCGGGGCCATGTCGCGGCCCGAGGCGCACGTGGGCGCCGCGGACGTGCCCGACCAGAGGCTCGCGGTGCTGGCGGAGATGTTCCATCCCAAGAAGGTGACGCCGGCGAAGGTCGAGTACGTCGACATACCCGGCGTGCGGGTCGGCGGAGCGGCACAGGAGTCGAAGCGCTTTCTTGCGGACATCCGCGAGGTGGACGCGCTCGTCCATGTGCTGCAGGGCTTTGCGAACCCCGATGTGCCGGACCCGATCGCGGCCGCGGAGGCGCTCGACCTCGAACTGGCAGTCGCCGACCTGGATGTCGTGGAGCGGCGGCTGGAACGGATCGCACGGGAAAAGAAGCGACCCCAGCCGGACGTCGAACATGCGGCGCTCGAACGCATTGCGAAGGAACTCGGCGAAGGGCGCCGAGCTGACGCGACGTCGCTCTCGGACGACGAGGAACAGGCCCTGCGCGGCTTCACGCTCCTGACGCAGAAGCCACTGATCCTTGTCTTCAACGGGGACGAGGAAACGATCCAGGCCGGACACCCGCTGCACGCGGGCGTCGCCGGTTACGCGGAGCAGCGCGGCGTGCCGCTCGTGACAATGTCGCTCCAGCTGGAGCGGGAGATCCAGGAGCTCGAACTCGAGGAGCAGGCGGTGTTCCTTGCCGACCTCGGCCTCAACCAGAGCGGTGTCGAACGCCTGAGCCAGGGCGTATACCGCGGGCTCGGCCGCATCTCGTTCCTGACGGCGGGCAGCGACGAGGTGCGGGCGTGGACGGTTCGCCGGGGCATCGCCGCGAAGGCGGCCGCGGGCGCCATCCACTCGGACATCGAACGCGGCTTCATCCGCGCCGAGGTCTGCGCCTACCTGGACCTCGCCGCCGCCGGCAGCCTGGCGCGCGCCCGCGAGCTTGGCCACCTCAGGCTCGAGGGCAAGGAGTACGTGGTGCAGGACGGCGATGTGATCAACTTCCGCTTTGCTGTCTGAGAGCAAGGGCGGAGCCAGAGGAGTGTAGAAGGATGCGCATCGAGGCATTGCAGCAGGCGATCGGACG
>JAJYNV010000030.1 GCA_021786135.1 Bacillota bacterium | reverse complement strand
GTCGCCGAGTTCGTCGCCTGAACTGTCGTCGAGCTTTTCTGCGGTCAGGTCGCCTTCGGCGATGCGGCGAGCGCCGTCTGAGATCTTGCTGATCGGGTGCGCGATCATGAATGCCATGCGCTGGATGAGGACGACGCCGACCACCATGGCCACGAGCGCCAGCACGATCTCCAGGATGAGCGCCGTGCGCGCCGCTCCCTGCTCCTGCGCCGTCGTCCGGGCGTTGAGATGCTCCTGCTGCTGCTCGAAGCTCAGGACGTCCGAGCGCATCTGGTTGCGCGCCGGGGTGGATGAGGAGAGGAGTTCAAGCGCCTCGGGCTTGAGACCGGTGGTGGCGTACAGCTCCGCGCGGCCCAGTGTGTAGAGCTCCTGTGAGACATCAGCATCGAGCGTCTGATAGGCCAGCTCCTGCGAGGGCGTCACGCTGAGCTTCTTGATGAGGTTGATCTGCTTCTGGGAATCGCTGATAAAGGTTTCATAGCTGCCGGGATTGCCCGTCAAGAGCGCGCCGCGAACCTCCGCGAGCGCACCCCACATGTCTGAGTCGAGCTTGGCTGCCGCGGTTTCGGTCGGTACGATGCTCTGCATGATGCGTGTGTAGTTGGCGTTGATGGTGGCGGTGGACACGATGGAATAGGCGAGCGACGCGATGAAGATGACCGCGACGACTGCGGATGCTGCCATGAGCTTCATGAGAACCTTGAGATTGCGCATTGCGACAGGTCTCCTTCGACTGTCGAGACTGCTCGAATTCCGCCAAGAGCAGAGGTGGCACCGTTCGACTAGCAACAACACGACCTTGCATCACGCGAAAGTCGTATGCATACAATCCGTTGCTGCCGCGCACCCGGCAACCGCCATTTGGCCCCCTACTTTTTGGCCATGCTACCATGGCAACCACAGCCTTTGAAAGATCCGCTACCCACAGCCCGGTTACGGCAAAGTTTGTGCGTCGTCTGCCGTCAAATGATGTCGCAGGTCCATTTATGGCGTTTGTAGCGGGCTACTTAGGATTGCCTAACAATTTCTCTCAGGGAACTAGTCGCTACCCACAGAGGAGTTACACTCACTCCAAGGCATATCTTCCACTTTCCCCCGCACCGTCCGCCCATTTGACCCTGGCTCCAGCGGCCTGCGACAATGGCCCTGGGTCCTGTTCCGCCACGGGAGGGCTGCACACGATCTCCCTGCCGCTCGCCTTTCTAGGCGGCATCCTGTCCTTCGCTTCTCCCTGCGTCCTGCCGCTATTGCCCAGCTACCTGGCACTGCTCACGGCGGGCGGCGGTGTCCGCCGCCATGTGCGCATCTTCCATGCAGCGGGCTTCGTCCTCGGCTTCGGCGTCGTGTTCATCCTGCTCGGGCTGAGCGCCACGGTGCTGGGCCACCTGCTGGCTGAGCAGCGGACCTTGCTGCGGGATATCGGCGGCGTGCTCGTGATCCTCTTCGGCCTCTTCATGCTGGGGCTGCAGCCGAACCTTCTCCTGCGTGACATGCGCTTCCACTACACCCCGCGCCAGATGGGCTTCGGCAGCGCGCTCCTGGTCGGCGCCGCCTTCGGCTTCGGCTGGACCGCCTGTGTCACGCCGTGGCTTGGCAGCATTCTCATCCTGGCCGCCCAAACGACCAGCTGGCAACAGGGCGGCATCCTTCTCGTGGCGTATGCGCTCGGGCTGGGCGTCCCGTTCCTTCTGCTCGGCATCCTGGCCGACCGGCTGGTCGAGCGACTCGCTGTGCTCCGCCGGAGCACGCGCCTCCTGGAGCAGATCGGTGGCGCCCTTCTCGTTCTTTTGGGTGTGCTGATGATCACTGGAGCGCTTGAGCGCCTCTCAGGCCTAGGCAGCTTCTTCTGATCTTCACCCTATAGATGGAAGGTTCGTCACCGGGGCCCGGCCGCGGCTCACTCCTCGGCGGCCTCGATCGAACGGACCACATGCCAGGGGTAGAGCGTCAGGCGATCAGCCCGTCGGACCAGCACGCCCAGACTGTCATAACCCTCCAGCACCCCCTCGGCCGACGCGGATTCCACCCGCGCGAAATGAAGACGGATCGGCTTCCCAAACAGTTCCTGCAAAAATCTCTGCGGCGCCAGCACGTCGTACCACCCCACTAGGGAGCGCAGTTCTGCCCGCATGGGCTAACGTCCTGCGCCGATTCAGCCCGGCCCCCCTCCCGGTACCTCGGATGGCCGTCGATCTCCGCCCATCTCATCCCCGCGTGCGCTGTCCCCGGGTGACACGCCTGCCCAGCTTTGGGTCCGCGTCCGGCACCGCACGCCGCCAGCGACATCGTTCAGGCGAGGTGCGCATGGCCTGACGCGTCCACCTTCAGCACCCAGCGCAGAGCGGCCACCGGACGCCCGTGTGCCCAGACGGGCGCCGCCACCTCCAGCATGATCTCGCCAGTGTCGCGCTGGTACACGCTGGCGCCGAAGCGGCCGTCGTCGCTCTGGGGCGCGTACTGCCAGAGCGCCTGGTAGGGGCTCCTGGGCGGCATCGTGCGGCCGCGCTCGCCAAGTCCCACGCGCACCGCGGAGAGCGACGTTGGGTCCTCGAACAGCCGCTTGACGCGATTGCCGCTGCCATCGCGGGCGGGATCGCCCGTCCAGTTCTGCCGACACGTGTAGTCCTGCATGATGGATAGGCCGTTGAGATCAAAGAAGGCGACGGTCCCAGACTCGGGGTGGCGATGGTGCACCTCGTCGAGCAGCTTCCCGAGCTGCTCGTCCACGCGCTGGTCCCAGTCCGAGGTCAGCTTGGGCGGCTGGAACACGGTGCCCGCCGGGAGCGCAAACAGGCGAGAAAGGCTGCGGACCTCTTCCGGTGAGCGGAGTTCGCGATAGCGCGTCCGCTCGTACTCCTCCACCGGTATGCTCACGAAGACGGCCTGGGCTCGCCGCGCCACTTCCTTGGCCTCATGGGCCACGGCGAGGATCAAGGATTCCCGGCCGCTCCCTTGCACCACTTCCGCCACATCCTGTGCCATGAGACGCAAGATGGCCGACGTGCCGGCGAGGCGATCGGCATGGAGCGCCAACACCTGCGCGTTGCCACTCGTGGCCTCAGCCGCCTGGCTATCCGCCGCAACCGTACGGGACATGGCCTCCATCTGGCTGCGGACCCCGTTGACGCTGGCCGTGACCTCTTCCGCAATGGCTGCGTTCTCCTCCGATACGGCCGCCACGTTGCCGAGCTCCTCCGACGCCTTGCCCAGCCTCTGGGCCACGCGCGAGAAGCTCTGCCCCATCTCCCCCACCTGGTCGCGCGTGCCCTGCATGAGCCCAACCATGCGTCCGAGCGTGGCCCCGGCGCCGCCCGAAAGCACAGCCGCCTCCCCTACGTTGTCGGCGACCTTGTCCACAACCGTCCCAACCCGCTGGATGGCCTGATTGATCAGCTTGATGCGGTCGCCAGTCTCAGCCACCTGCACCTTCGATTGCTCTGCCAGCTTACGGACCGCCTCCGCCACCACGGCGAAGCCCCTGCCGTGCTCGCCCGCGCGCGCCGCCTCGATCGAGGCGTTGAGCGACAGAAGGTTCGTCTGTCCGGCAATCTCGAGAATGTTGTCCGAGATGTCCTCGATGCCTGTCGCCGCTTCCCTGAGGCGGCTCAGTTCGTCGCGCACCTCCTGCATCGAACGCGCCACGTCCTGCACCGCAGTCAGCACCTCCGCCAGCTCCTGGCGGTGATGCTCGAGTTCGTCGACGCCGCTCGAAATGAACTGCGTCACGCCCCTTGAGCGCTCCTCGACGCTGCCCCCCTCGCTCGCCACCTCCTGGACGAGGCTGAGCGCGGCGGTGGTGGCGTTG
>JAJYNV010000318.1 GCA_021786135.1 Bacillota bacterium | reverse complement strand
ACATGGTGATGCGGGCGACGATCGACACCGAGGAGGCGTTCGGCCAGGACTTCCAGCTGACCGTGCAGCACAACGGCTACGCGCGCATGTACGTCAGCCGCTGGCCCGTGCTCTCCATCGTCAGCGCGCAGTACGCCACGAGCAGCGCCCTGCCGCCACAGTGGACCGCCATCGCGGCCAACCAGTGCCGCGCCGAGCATCCGTCCCTCGGCCTGAACGGCACCGTCGCCCCCGACTCGGCTGGCGCGGGTCCGGGCGCGATCCTCGTGGCCCCCGGCTACATCGACTGGTACAACGGCCGGGGCGGCTACCTGCTGCAGCTCACCTACCTCAACGGCTGGCCGCACGCGGGCATCGACCAGGTGGCGGCAGTCGGCGCGACGAGCGTCCACGTGGATGACATCACGGGCTGGACCGGCGTGCGCGGCACGATCCTCGACGGCGGGAACCGCGAGGTCGTCACCTGCACCGCCGTCACGCCCGACACGTCGGGCGACACGTCGGGGCCGGGCACGCTGACGATCACGCCCGCCCTGAAGTTCACCCACACCCCATCGGCGGCCGACGCCACCACCAGCGCGGGCCAGACGATCCTCATCAGCTCGCTGCCTGAGTCGATCCAGCTCGCCGCCATCTACCTCGCCGCCGAGCAGGCCCTCGTGCGCGGGGCCACGGCGATCACCGTGCAGGCGGCGCGCGGTGCGATCCAGTCGGGCGGCGGCACGCGCGGCCCGGAGGCGTGGCATCAGTTGGCCGAGGAGCTGCTCGTCGGCTACCGGCGGGTCATCTGACGTGGGCCTGAACGTGGTCCAGACGACCCTCGCGGGCTACCTCGACGGGCTCTCGTCGGGGCAGCTGCCCGACGCCTTCGCCTACGTCGCCCCGCCCGCCATCGACGTGGCGCTGCCCGAGCCGCGCATCTTCGTGTGGGGCGGCCGCCTGAAGGAGGACCGCTTCACGCAAGGGCGCGGGATGGGCGGCCAGAAACGCCTCATCTGGCAGGTGGACATCTGGCCCATCCTCGCGATGGAGACGTTCGACC
Source organism: Bacillota bacterium (assembly GCA_021786135.1). Lineage (GTDB taxonomy): Bacteria > Bacillota > Sulfobacillia > JAJZYS01 > JAJYTV01 > JAJZQO01. The sequence continues at coordinate 2,767 of JAJYNV010000318.1, read as the reverse complement.
CGAACGCCGACTCGGCGTACCCGGCCTTCCTCGACGCGATCATGCAGAAGCTGCGCACGGTGCAGATGGGCGTCACCGTCACCGACGCCGTGACCGGCACGAGCAGCGTGCTGCAGGAGATCGGCGAGACGCTGACGCTCGACTACACGACGCCGCAGGCCCTCGCCGACCAGCGCCTGGTGCTGTACGGCGGACACATCGGCTGCCAGGTCATCGAGATCCTCGATGCTTAGGATCAGCTTCGCCTTCGACGCGGCGGCCGAGGAGTTCGTCACGGCCGTGCTGCCCATCGTCACCGAGGCCGTGCGCGGCGAGGCACCCGTGGCCACCGGGGCGCTGCGCGACAGCGTGACGGGGCAGCCCACGCTGGCGGGCTTCGAGGTGCGCGGCGCGGCGCCCGTGGCGAGCTTCATCACGATGGGCACGAAGCCCCACGACATCTACCCGGCCACCGCCAGCGTGCTCGTCTTCACCGCCAGCGACGGGACGCTCGTCTTCACCCGTCACGTCAGCCACCCGGGCACCGCGCCTAACCCGTTCCCGCAGCTCGGCTGGCGGGCCGTCGAGCCGCACGTGCTGGCCACGGCCGCCTCCATCTTCGGCCGCGCCACGGCCGTCGACACGAGTATCGAAGGAGCCGCATGACCAAACCAGCCGCCCAGAAGCCGACGGAGCTGCACTTCGTCGGTGACGGCACCCGCTACCTCGACGGCGTACCCGCCGCCGATTTCACCACCGCCGACCCGGCTCTCGTGGCGATCTGCCTTGAGTCCGGGCTGTACACCACCACGGCGCCCGTCGCCGCCGCCGAGAAGCCGGAGGAGATTTAGTAGCCCAGGGCTTGGTTGCCCTCACTTACTTGCAGTCGCTAAGTGAGGCATCGCGCATCGGTAGCTCCAACCTGACGCCGGGTGTCACGACCCTCTCCGCCGCCATCAGCGCGGCCTCGGCGACGTCCATCACGGTCACCTCGGCGTCCGGTTTCCCGACCAGCGGCAGCTACTACATCATGATCGACAGCGAGCAGATGCAGGTCACCGCGGGGCAGGGCACCACGACGTGGACCGTGCTGCGCGGCACGAACTCCACGACGGCCGCCACGCACGCCAATGCGGCCAACGTCTTCCAGTCGGCCACCTCGCTCATCCCGCTCGAACCCGGCGCGTTCTTCGAGCCGATCATCAGCCGCTACAACCCGCAGCTGCAGCGCAACAGCTTCGCCGCCTTCTACGAGACGGTGCTGACCGAGGTCCACAGCGAACTCAAGAACGTCAAGGCGCCGGCCAGCTTCGAGACGCTCACGAACTTCCTCAGCTACGCGGCCAAGGGCAACGTCACGCCCACGGGCGCCAGCCCCTACGTCTGGACGTTCAGCCCGACGCTCACCTCCGACGATCTGACGGGCCTGGGTGCCGAGGTCGGCAACGACACGGCCGTGTACCACATCGCGGGCAACTACTGCAACCAGCTCGAACTTGACATCAAGCGCGGCACCGAGGCGGCCATGCTGACCGCCGACTTCATCGGCACGGAACCCCTGCAGATGGGGGCCAAGACACCGGCCCTCACGCGCACCGGGCTCAACCTGCTGAACCCGGCGTACGGCTCGACGTGGATCGACAACTCGTACGCCTCGATCGGCACGACCGCGTTCAACGACATCACCGAGGCCAAGATCACCCTCAAGAACGGCTTTGAGCCGCTCTACTTCCTGAACGGCCAGTTGAGCTTCACGGGCGTGGCGCGGCCCAGCCGCTACCTCGACGTGGAACTCACCCAGTGGTACGACTCGACGTCCGAACTCAACAACGCGCTGAACACGGTCGGCAACGGCCAGGAGCGCGTGCTGAAGCTCAAGGTGACCGGCGGTCCGTCGAACACCTACAGCTTCGAGCTTGACGCGACGCTCTACTGGGACAGCGTGGCGTTCAGTGTCGACAAGGCCACCTACATGGCCAAGTTCACCGGGCGCACGGTGTACGACACCGCGTTCGCCAGCGACTGGCAGATGATCCTAACCAACGGCATCCAGACAGTCCCCTGATAGGAGGGCGTGTCCCCTTGGGTGGTTTCCTCGCCGAGTACGACGCGATCGAGCGGCTGACGTTCGGCGAACGCTGGTGGGTCGACGTGGCCCGCTACCTCTCCGCCAAGGACACCGCAGCCGCCGATCGCGCCCTGATGCCGCGCAACGCCTTCCGCACCGACGTGAAGGCGCAGCACACCGAGGCCGAGGGTCTCATCGACAACGCCGCCTACCAGTTCGAGATCGCCGTGCGCGCGATCCGCGGCTGGAACCTCACCGACCACAACGATCAGCCCCTGCCGCTTGAACCTGAGGCCGCCCGTCGCGCCTCCGTGGAGCAGCTGCCCGACGTGGTCTTCAAGGCCATCGTCGCGGCGGTCGCCATCCCCGGACGCGACGAGGCGGAGCAGAAAAGCGTGGGAGCGCTCGATCCGGGAAGCGATCTTCGCGGAGAGCCCTGACGATCCGACGCCGGGGCGGGCCGTGCCGATCGAGCTCGCCCTTTTCCGCACCCGCCGCGCGCTCTGGCAGCACCTCGGCATCAACGATCCGTCCGCGCTCTCGCCGCGCGACCTCGCCGACGCGCTGACGATCATCGGCGCCGAGGAGGCGCACGCGCAGATGCTGCGCGCCGTCGAGAAGGCCCGCGCTGAGAGGAAGGCTTAGTAGACTTCGGCCAGAGCTACGTCGTCCTGCTCGCCATCCAGGCGCGCGATCAGGCGAGCCGGATCATCGCAGCCG
>JAJYNV010000385.1 GCA_021786135.1 Bacillota bacterium | reverse complement strand
CCTGGAACACGATCGGTGCCGCGCTCGGCATGACGCGGCAATCCGCCTGGGAACGGTTCGCGGGCGAAGAGTGACGTGGAGCGGGAACTTCGCCTTGCTGGCACCGGCGGATGGCGATGACGTGGCTTGTCGGTGACAGGTACCCCGGTCCTTGCCTTCCGCAGAGGCTCAGCTGCCACACCGAACTGCGCCTCAGGCAGCGGGTTTTGGTTGACGCCTGTCTCACGCGGGTCGTATAAGGTAGCCAAGGTAATGGAGATCTACCACCTCACGCCAGAAGCTGCGTGTGGGGAAACCGCCGTGATCGGCTGACGACTCCTAGCTGTGCTGACCGTCGGGTTACGCACGCAAGCGTGGGGGCGTCAGCTCGACATTTTGCTGGCTGCACTGCGCCCATCCGCCAACGCTCGAGATGCCGCCGAGGGAGGCGATCGTCTGGGCTTCGAGAGCATCCTCTTCCGCACTGGAGGCCAAGGCGCAGATGTTGCCGCACGAGAGACCAACACGGACTTCTATGTCGATCTGCACCTCGAAGAGGTCGTCACATCCATCGTTGCGGGCTATGAGGAGTACGACCTCGCGCCCTTCTTCCACATGCCGCTTGGAAGCGTCGAGGAAGTCGCATACCGTCATGCCGTCCTGCGGGAACTCGAAAGCGATGGGCTGCGCAGCCATCTGGAGGAGTTCGCCGAAGGCATGCGCCTGGTGCGGGCAGAGCTTGTGCAGGCCAGAAGGCTCAGTTACCCCTACCAGAAGGCAATCTGGTTCGTCGACGCTGTGCGGGCCTACTGCCTCAGCGTACAGACCTTGCGGGAGGCTCTGGAAGGTTTGAGCCTAGGCGCCGAGGGACTCCTCGCACTGCGGTCCTACCTCGCCGAGCAGGTCTCCACCAGCATTTTCAGTGATCTCGAGGCGGAAAGCGCGAGGCTGCAGGAGGGACTGCACGCCGTCAGGTACCGCGTCGAGATCCGGGGGCGCCGTCTGACGGTCAGCCACGACGAACCGGGTGTGGACTACAGTCGGGAGATCGAGGAGACGTTCCGGAAGTTCCGGCAGACCGATGCCAAAGACTACCGTGTAGGCTTTCGAAGCTATCCCGAGATGAACCACGTCGAGGCGGAAGTGCTCGACCAGGTGGCCCGCCTCAACCAGAGCCTCTTCACCGCGCTCACGGCCTTTGCCCGGAGCCGGCGTGACTTTCTCGATCCGACGCTCGTGCGCTTCGATCGCGAGGTGCAGGTCTACCTAGCGTATCTTGCTTTCGTGCGGAGGCTGAGGGCCGCTGGCCTGCCTTTCTGCTATCCCGAGGTTTGCGAAGACGCGAAGGCCGTGCGGGCGGTGGATACCTTCGATCTCGCGCTTGCCGACAGACTGGTCGGTACGGGCGGCGCCGTGGTGTCGAACGACTTCCACCTGCACGGCGCCGAGCGGATCTTCGTCGTTTCCGGACCGAATCAGGGCGGCAAGACGACGTTTGCGCGTACCTTCGGGCAGCTGCATCACCTGGCCCGACTCGGCCTCACGGTGCCTGGACGCGAGGCGCGCCTCCTGCTCTGCGACCGGATCTTCACGCTCTTCGCGCGTTCCGAAAAGGTCGAAGACTTGCGCGGCAGGCTGCAGGAGGAGCTGGTTCGGTTGCGTGGCATCCTGGCGAATGCCACCGAACGCAGCATCCTGATCATGAACGAGACCTTCTCCTCGACGACCCTTCAAGATGCCCGGTTCCTGGGCAGGGAGGCCCTGCGGCACGTGATCGGCAGCGATATGCTCTGCGTCTACGTCACATTTGTCGATGAGCTGTCCACTTTTTCGGAGGCGACGGTCAGCATGGTCAGTACGGTCGACCCCGAGGATCCCGCCGCCAGGACCTATAAGATCCTGCGCAGGCCTGCCGACGGCCTCGCCTACGCGATGGCGATCGCGAAAAAGCATCGTCTGACCTACGACATGCTGCGGGATAGGCTCGCGCGATGAAACCTCTTCTGATGTTCCGCGATCGTGACTTCGACCCTGCTGCGACTCTGCCGCCGCAGGCGGAGGACCTGACCCTGGATCTGGGCCTCAATATCCTCTTCGATGCGATGGCGGCGGACGACGCCTTCCTGCGGGGGATTGCGCAGCGCGCCGTGCTGTCGAGCCTTCAGGACCTCGCAGCGATCAGCTACCGGCAGGAGGTTCTGCAGGACTGCGTGCGCAACCCGGATGCGGTGCGCTCGCTCTACCGGCTGGCCTGCGAGGCGATTGAGCGCGAGCGGAAGGTCCGCGGCCTCTACTTCTTCGCCCGGTCGCCCGAGCTGATTCTCACGCGATCGGTCGAGATGATGGACATGCTGGTGGAGGTGCTGAGGCGCCTGAGGTCGGTGGCGGCCGAAGAACGGCGCGCCTTCCGTTCGCCAGGGTTCCTGGCGCTGTTCGATATGCTGGCGCGCGAACTCGGCGACGACTACATCCACGCTGTGCAAGGACATCTGCAGGAACTGCGGCTGGGGCGCAGCGTCCTCATGAGCGCGCAACTCGGACAGGGCGGCAAGGCCACGAACTACATCCTGCATGTGCCGCCGGGAGAGTCCCGCTCGTTCGTGGGACGGATCTTCGGCAAGGGGAGCCGCACCCCGAGCTTCAGCTTCGAGATCGCCGATCGCGATGAGGCCGGGCACCAGGCGATCGCCGAGTTGCGCGGCCGGGGACTCAACCTCGTGGCGAACGCCCTTGCCCAGGCCGCCGATCACGTGCTGAGCTTTTTCACCTCGCTACGCGCGGAACTCGGTTTCTACATCGGTGCCTTGAACCTGGAGAGCGCGCTCGCCGCCAAGGCTGAACCCATCTGCATCCCCTCGTTGCTGCCGTCAGGCAGCGGCCGCATGGCGGCCAGCGGACTCTATGATGTCTGCCTTGCGCTCAGCCTGGCGGAGCGAGCTGTCGGCAACGACCTCGCGGCCGACGGCAAGGAGCTCGTCATCGTCACGGGCGCCAACCAGGGTGGAAAGTCGACGTTTTTGCGCAGCGTGGGGCTTGCGCAACTGATGGCCCAGTGCGGCCTGTTTGTCGGCGCCGGGGCGTTCTCCGCGGACGTGTGCTGCAATGTCCTGACGCACTTCCAGCGCCCGGAGGATCCGACGCTGCAGGCTGGGCGGCTGGACGAGGAACTCGGGCGGATGAGCCGCATGGTCGATCTCGCGCATCGCGGAGCCATGCTCCTCTGCAACGAGTCGTTCTCCTCCACGAACGAGCAGGAAGGCTCGGAGATCGGACGGCAGATCATCAAGGCGCTCACTGAGTCGGGCGTCAAGGTGTACTTTGTGACGCACCTCTACGACCTTGCCGAGAGCATCTTCGGGGAGGCTTCCGATCGCGTCCTCTTCCTGCGCGCCGACAGGTTGCCGGACGGTCGGCGCACGTTTCGGCTCACTGAGGCGAAGCCGTCGCCGACGAGCCATGGCACCGATCTCTACAAGGAGGTGTTCGCTGAGGATGGGGCCATGCCGGGGCAGCGCGAGCCATGACCGGGTCGCGGCCCGCACCCCTGGATCGGCAGTGGACTTGCTGGATAGCGGGGATCACCACAAAACCGCATTGACACGTGCCTCAATGGCCCGTATGATGTATACAGGCGATGGAGATCCGCCTAGGGCATGCCCAAACCGCCAACCACGGCTAATGACTCCTGTCATCATTGACAGGGGTATTTTTTGCCCCTGTACGAGGGGGCGTCTTTGTACAGGTTTTAGCACAGGCCCTTCAGGTCGTGTTTGTTCTTTCGTTTGCCCCGCTGCTCAAAGGAATTATGGATAGAGTCAAGGCGCGCGGTATGCGTCGAGTCGGCCCACCGATA
>JAJYNV010000151.1 GCA_021786135.1 Bacillota bacterium | reverse complement strand
GATCTCATGATAGCGTCTTTGGTAGGAGTTAGCACACGATTTCCTCGAACGATGAAGAAGTTCGCTGAATTGGTCTCTGCGACAAAGCCGTGAACATCCAACATCAAAGCTTCATCTGCATTAGCGTGGTTGGCCTCGGCCTTAGCGAGGATTTGTCCCAGTTGATTGCACGTATGCAACTTCGGATCCAAGCACTGAGCCGGCATCCGACGAACACTGGAAGTAATGAGCTTTATCCCGCTGGCCGGGAAGGTAGGTTCTTTGGGTTCGGCAATGATAACAAACGTCGGCGGTATCTTGTCAGCCAACTGGGGATCCATTCCCGTCTGTGCCTTTGCCCCGCGGCTCACAGTCAATCGGATGTGGACATTGCCCTTCAAATGATTGGCGCGGACCGTGCTCAGGATTGCGTGGATAACCTCGTCTCTTGTCTTGGTCATATGGATCCCAATGGCATGCGCGCATCTGAACAGCCTATCTACGTGTTCTGCCATCCGAAATATTTTCCCATCATAAACCCGAATGCCCTCATAAACTGCATCGCCGCTCTGAAACCCACTGTCCCAGACCGAGACCTTCGCTTCACCGCGAGGGACAAGTCTGTCGTTCAAGTACACCTGAAGTTCACTCAACGCCAGTGCTCCTTCCAGACGACGCTGTCAGTGGAGGCCGATGGCAACACTGAGCGCCGGGCAACTTTCTTACAACTTATTTCTAACCTTTGTGGGTGTCAAGAAGGAATCCTGTATGGGTTCCTATGTGATATACTACAATCGCTACGTAGGAGTGGTACCTTTGAGTTGTGCTTGGCTCCCCGAAGGAATCGCAGCCCGTGCCTTGGGAGCAGACGAGTGTGTTTGCCCTCTGAAGTAGTTCCAGTGGTGTGCAGCTGGCAACGTCTCCGCATGGCGCTAGCATTGTAGAGAGGGGCGCTATCCGTGGTAGCACAGGATGTTACCCAACGCACTAGCAGAAGAGTCTACGAAGTCTTGCGTCAGTGGATCATCACCGGCGCGTTACGACCTGGCGAAGTCATTAACGAAGCCGCAATTATGGAAAAGTTGAAGGTGGGCAGAACTCCTTTGCGGGAGGCCACCTTGCTCCTGATCGAAGAGGGTTTGGTGAGAACCTTCCCGCGAAGGGGCACTTTCGTTAGCGATATTACTGTTGACAGCCTTCAGCATGCATTGGAGATGCGCCCGCGTCTAGAAGCCATAGCTCTTGAAATTTGCTGCGATAAGGCCAATGACAATGAGTTACAACATCTTGCGAATCTGGTTAATGATTATGAGGTAGTTTCTTCGGTTGATTCCCATGAGTTTGACTTCAACGTCCACAGCCTGATTGTCAGATTAGCACACAACGATTATCTCTATGACGCCTGGATTCGAGTTTATACGGCCTGCTCGCGCCTCAAGTATTCGTCACTAAGCCCGATCCAGGATGCGCAGACCATGCTGACTGAACTTCGCGAAGTGGTCTGTCATCTGCAACACCGCGATGTACATGCCGCCAAGGAAGCGATGGAGGTGCACCTCAGGTCGTTTATCCTAGGTCTTGGGCCAATTGCGGCAAGCAAGGAATGGCTGTCAGGTATGAAGTGAAATACGCTCATACGCAACACTTTTGTACCAGTAGATAATGCCGTGTGTCGCCGCTTTCGGATCCCCGCTCAGCTCGCTCTATGCGGCTACATCCATGACTTTGATGATCCGTGGGCTGGGCGGGCGCGTAAAGATCCGGATCAAGCCCATGGGCGACGACGGCGAGACGTACATCGTCTGCCACAACCCTGCCGAGAAAGAGCACGATCGCCAGCGGCGCCAGGAGATCGTCGCCCGACTGCGCCGGCAGGTCCGGGAGAACCCCTCTGCCAAGGCGCTCCTGCGCAACTCCTCCTACAAGAGATACGTCCAGTTGGGCAACGCCAAGGTGGAGATCGACGAGGCGAAGATCCGGCGGGCGGCGCGCTACGACGGCAAGTACGTTCTGCGCTCCAACGCCGCGCTCACGGCCAAGGAGATCGCGCTGGCGTACCGCCAGCTCTTCCGGGTGGAGCGGGCCTTCCGGGCTCTCAAGGACACGCTGAAGCTGCGGCCGGTCTGCCACTTCACCGATCGGCGGATCCACGCCCACATCATGGTCTGCTTCCTCGCCTAGGCGCTTGAGATGGCCCTGCGCCAGGCTGTGGGCCGGGCGCAGGGCGTAATCGCGTCGGAAGGCGACTACCACGAGATCATGCAAGACCGTGCTCGGCTCAACGTCGGCAGACTGGTCGCTGCCGAGGGTCGCAGCTGGCTCCAGCGCACGCCGCTCACAGGGCGCGCGCACGAGGCCTTCGCGGCAGTCGGGATGCGGCCACCGGACAGGCTGCTGGCAGGGCCGGCGCCAGCACAACCAGCCGAAGTGACCCACGCTGAAGAAATGGGCTGATTCAGCTCGCGCCGTCGCTGAGGCAGGGCGATCCCATCGCTCGGCCCTCCTCGCAGCGCAGGCGAAGAACCTGCCACGTGGCAATGCCGGGAATCTCTACCCCACCCGCCGCCGAGTTCCGGCTCCAGGAGCACCCGTCGCGCCTAATAAATGCGATGGCGCCGCTCGCGGCAGGAGTCTCGTCCGCCTGTCGAGGGGGCAGGGAACAACCGCGGACTGCCCCGGACAAACTGCGACAAAAGGCTTGCCACGGGCGTCCGCCATGGCAGGCTGTGGACATGGTTCAGGACAAGCTTGCGCGGCCGTGCGCATCTGCTTGTCGCCGGAGTGGTCCCGCTCGCCCACGACACGGATCACCGGCGCTCGCGTCTTGGCCGATCCACACAGCGGTTTCATGCGCGATGGCTTGATCCCGGGGCCCCCAGGCGGGTCGCCAGGCCTACGGTCCTGCGCGCAAGCCGGTGTCACGGCGGAAGATCTGTGCCTCTGTCGTCGCTCCTTGAAGTAGGATGCAACTGGGAGGTGCGTCAGATGCTTACCCGTATCTCGGAGTGCGGACAGATGGTCATTCCGGCTGAACTGCGCCAAAGGCTCGGGCTCTGTGTTGGTCAGCTGGTGGAGATCGTGGAGACCGATGACGGACTCTTGCTGCAGCCGTTGCAGGAGACCGCGCTCTCGGCGGCACACGGGCGATCGCACGACGCGCACCCGGTTACGGACCTGCTCGAGGATCTCAGGCTTGATGGCTGAGTACTCCATGGCTTCGCACGCGGTGTCTCCCCTCCCGTCTGACAAATCCGGCGGGAGGATCTGACCGCTCTACCACTCGGGCGACGGAAGGAAGCGCATGGTGCTCTTCGACGAAGTGGCGGACCGTTACGATGCCTTTTGCGAAACGCCGCTCGGCCGATTCGTCGATCAGGTCGAGCGGGCCCTGATCGACATCCTGCTCGATGCCACAGCAGGCGAGCAGATCGTAGATCTCGGCTGCGGCACGGGCGCCTACACCGCGTCGCTGGCTGCGCAGGGCTGCCGCGTCACCGGCGCGGACATCTCGCCACGGATGCTCGCGCTTGCCGCCGCGAAGGTTCGGCCCGGTCAGGAGGTCCAGCTCCTCTGCGCGGACCTTGCGCATCTGCCGCTGCCCGCAGAGCACTTCGACGCCGGGCTCATGCAGGTGACCCTGGAGTTCGTCGAGGACCCGAGGGCTGTTCTCAAGGAAGCCATGCGGGTCTTGAAGCCTGGCGGCCGGCTGGTCCTGGGGCTCATCCATGGCACGGGTCCCTGGGCCGAACACTATCGCCAAAGAGCCGCGAAAGACCCGCTGTCGGTCTACCGCAGCGCGCACTTCTGGACTGTGGCAGAGATTGAACAATTGTTGGGCGTGCCAGAGGACATGGTTGC
>JAJYNV010000259.1 GCA_021786135.1 Bacillota bacterium | reverse complement strand
GTGCGGAGGACCCCACCGTGCGCCACGTCTACGCCGGCGGGCTCGACGGCAGGGTGGGCAGGACCCTCACGACGGAGGAGGGACTCAACTTCGCCGTCTTCGCGCCCGATCATCGTCGCTACGTGCTGCAGGTGAGCGCGCCCACGCACCCAACGCGCACCACGCTGCACGACATGGCGGGCGATGAGGTCCGTGTGCTGCACGAGTTTTCGGGACTCGACGCCGATGCTCTGGGGCTGCAGCCGCCGGAGTACGTCGACATCCTGCGCCCGGATGGCCTCGTCCTGCACGCGGCGATCTACCGGCCACAGGGAGTGGAGGGTCCGCTGCCGCTCATCGTCTCGGTCTACGGCGGTGCCCACGCCCAGATGGTTGTGAAGGCATGGGACCTCACGACCGATCTGCGGGCGCAGTACCTCGCACAGCGCGGCTACATGGTTCTCAAGTTGGACGGGCGTGGCAGCTCGGGCCGCGGCCTCGCGTTCGAGTCGCCGCTCAACCGCTCCTTCGGCACGGTGGAGCTCGAGGACCAGGTCGTCGGCGTGAGGGCCCTGGTCGATCGGGGCTTAGTCGATCCCGAGCGCGTCGGCATCTTCGGCTGGAGCTACGGCGGATACATGACGCTCACCGCTCTCATGAAGGCACCCGAGGTATTCAAGGCGGGCGTGGCCGGTGCGCCGGTGACCGACTTCCGCTGGTACGACACCGCCTACACAGAGCGTTACATGGGCACCGACGAAGACAACCACAAGGGCTACGATGAGGCAAGTGTCCTTCGTCATGTCGAGGGACTCCAAGGCGACCTCTTGATCGTGCACGGCATGGTGGACGAAAACGTCCACTTCCGCCACACTGCCCAGCTGCTTGCGCGCTTGATCGAACTCGGCAAGTCGTTTGAAATCACCGCCCTGCCCGAATCCCGCCACATGGTGCGCGGCTTCGCGCAGCGGCGCTTCGTCTGGGAGCGGACCCTCGAATTCCTGCGTCGCACGGTATAGCATCGGACCCGGTCCGCGTCGGGCTGATGCTATAATCTCAACTGCGCCGGGGTGGCGAAATGGCAGACGCAGGGGACTTAAAATCCTCCGGTGGCGACACCATGCGGGTTCGAGTCCCGCCCCCGGCACCAAAGAAAAACCGCATAAGATAGCGGGTTTCAGCAATCGCTCTCGGCAAGGCAGCCGGGGGCGATTGAATATCCTGCTGCCATCCTGGTATGTCGCTGGGCACGACTGGCAGCGGCCATCGGTGGTGATCGCATGACGGCTGACCACAGCTAGGGCGAGCGGGGCTGGCTCTTCGGACCGCGGAGGGCTGCCGCGCTTTCTGGGGGTGATCGTATGACGACGCCGTCGATCGTGGCGCTCCAGGACCGCGCGCGGCGCTGCGCAGTCGCCGATGGCGCGATGCAGCGCCTTGCCGCCATACAGAGGCGTCGTACGGCACAGGCCGCGCGGATCCAGCGGTGCCAGAGCCACGCCGCGCGGCGGCCGACGTGATCCCGGGCACGCAAGGGATCCAATCGGCTATACTCGCCACAAGGGGGTGCCTCCGGTGCCCAGAGCGGAACAAACGGCTAAACCGCCCAGCTTCGCGCGCATTCGGGGTCGCATCGACGACCAGACCTGGCGTACCATCGTGGCGCGCTACGTCTGGTGGGAGACGCCGGAAGAAGCCGCCACGTACCCTGAACGGGTGATTGCCAGGACGATGGACATGGGCGACTTCGACGACATCGAGCGGGTAGCGCTGCTGCTGGGCGACGCAACGCTGCGCGACGTGGTTGCCCATGCGCAAGCCGGCTGGTTCGACGAGCGCTCTTGGCACTACTGGCACTACCGCCTTGGTCTCTGTGACCTCGGCGCCGTCCCGCCGTTGCCACAGAGGGTACTATCATGAGAGCACCGTTCACGCCGCATTTCGAAGTGCTGCCCGCGCAGCAACGGCGTGTGTGGCCCGGACTGCGACCGATGGCCAGGCTAGGCTTCGTCCTATACGGAGGCACGGCCGTTGCCCTAAGACTCGGCAACCGCCAGTCGGTCGATTTCGATTTCTTCAGCGACCGCCCGCTGGACAAGGCTGCATTGCGGGCAGTGCTCATGACCCTGGGCCCAATTCCGACGCTCCAGGATCGGCCGGATACCCTCTCGGTCTCACTGCAATCGACCTCCGACACCGGAGAAGCCGCGCCCGTGAACATTTCGTTTTTCGGCGGCATCCGGTTCGGCCGCGTCGGCGAGCCCGACATCACCAGCGATGGCGTGTTGCAGGTGGCGTCACTACTTGATCTCATGGCGACCAAGCTGGCGGTCATCACGCAACGGGCCGAAGCGAAGGACTACCGGGATCTTACGGCGCTGCTCCGTGCAGGCATGAGCCTCCCGGAGGGCCTCGGTGCGGCGCGGGCGCTCTACGGCGCATCCTTCCAACCCACCGAGAGCCTACGCGCATTGACCTATTTCGGCGACGGCAACCTTGACACCCTGGGGCCTACGGAGCGAGCTGCATTGGCACGCGCGTCGGCGGAGGTGCGGCACATCTCGGAGGTGGCGGTCGTCTCCAGGGTCCTCAGTGGCAGCCCGGTGCGAGAATCTCCCGCGCCGCCCAACCGTCCATGAGGCCGTGTTCCGCACCGCAAGTCTGCACGCGATTGGGATCTGAAACGGTGACCACGGGATAGCCGCTATTCGCACAAGACACTTGTGGTTTGAGGCCTGCTTGACGCCACCGTTGTATTCCGGCGGCCTCTAGGGGCTGGACCTCTGGGATGGTCGCTCAGGCGATGTCGCGGCGTACGAAGTACGTCCATGCGCCGCCGATCAGCACGACGGCAGCACTGCCGACGATCCAGACCGAAAGCAGGCCAAGGGTCTCGGCGCGGCCGGACAGGATCACCGCAGGTGGCAGATGGAGAACCCGTCGCGGTCAGGCAGCATGACGTCCAGCACGACGAGATCCGGGGAGAGCGCACGGCACTTGGCCAAAGCCGATGCGCCGTCGCCTGCCGCGTTCACGCAAAGGAACCCCTCCTTGCGGAAGCTCGTCTCAAGCATCCGCCGGAGCGGCTCGTCGTCATCCACGATCAGCACGTGCTTGTCTTCAATGGCGTCCCTATTCTCCACCTCCACCAGCGCCGCCTTTCCTCCGACTCCCGATAGGCGATGCGCACCGGCATCGCGCCGGAAATCGCACGCGCCCGCGCGGAGCCCCGTGGCCGGTACGCCCCGCAGGGCCGCCCAGACCGCTTGCCGCGTTTGACGCGCCCCTGCCTGCAGCGCCCTACAGCCCGCACCCAACCCTGGTAGAAAACTGAGTCCTGCTGCCCAGGATGCTGCCATGATGCCCGGATAGCCCTAGGTAACCCAGGGCAGGACGGGACAGGGCCTAAATTGCCGAAATGCTCGCCAGGACAGCATTTGCGAGTATATGTGGGTAACGAAGGGCAGCCCCGTGCAAGGCCATCGAAGAGACTTAAAATCCTCCGGTGGCGACACCATGCGGGTTCGAGTCCCGCCCCCGGCACCAACTTCAATTCGCCGAACAGAGGAATTTGCGAGCATCGCCTCCCATGCAGAGTGGGAGGCGATAGCTGCGTCTTTGGGACATAGTGTGGGCCAAAGTGGTGGGGCTGTAATTAGATGGGCCGCGACAAGGTGTCGCCTTCCAGCATGAGCTCTGGCAAAATTAAATTTTATACTCACGACCAATTAGATTACCACCAGGCTAATGGCTTGCAAAAAAGGTTTGTATCAGGGTAAAAAGATTGGTATAGGCTGGGCAGAGGAAACTGTGTGCCACGCAAAGAATAGTTTGTTAGATCTTGGGGATGACCGGTTCTG
>JAJYNV010000219.1 GCA_021786135.1 Bacillota bacterium | reverse complement strand
AGCTCCACGTTCTCCTGCACCGTGAGCCAGGGAAAGAGCGCGAAGGACTGGAAGACCATGGCGACGCCGTCGCCACCGCGGGCGGCCATGGCGCCATGATATGCGAGACTTCCGCGGGTCGGCGCGGCCAGACCCGCGATAATGCGCAGGAGCGTCGACTTGACGGACCCGGCCGGTCCCAGGACCGCAAGCACTTCGCCCTCGCGCACCGCGAGGTCGATGCCGCGCAGCACCTGCTTGCCGCCGCCGCCGGGCATGTCGTAGATCTTGTCGATATGCTCAGCCAGGATCAGGGGCTCCGGCATGGTCATCGCCTCCTAGTCGAGATGATAGCGCGTCTCCGCGAGGTGGTAGAGCGGTCGCCAGACGAGCCTGTTCATCGCGATGACCAGGAGCGACATCACGGCGATGCCCAGGAGGACGTGTGCCCCCTGGCCCTGGGCTGTGGCCAGCGTGATGTAGGCGCCAAGGCCGTTGGCGACCAGCGTGTGGTGCTGCCAACTCGCCACCTCCGCGACAATGGAGGCGTTCCAGGCGCCTCCTGCAGCCGTGACGCCTCCTGTCACGAGCGACGGAAAGATCGCCGGCAGGATCAGCCGCCGCCAGCGCAGGGCGCCCCGCAGGCCGAAGATGCGTCCGGCTTCCTTGAGGTCTTGAGGGATGGCCATGCTGCCCGCGATGACGTTGAACAGGATGTACCATTGGGTGCCCAGCATCATCAAGGGAATTGCACCGATATCGAGTCCCGCGTGCACCTTGATGAGCCATGCGACAACGATGGGAAAGAGCATGTTGGCCGGGAACGACGCGGCGATCTGGGCAAGCGGCTGGGCCCAGCGGCCGATCCGCGGGCTCAGGCCGATGGCGACGCCTACCGGAACGGTCCAGACGGCGCCGAGCCCCACCGCCGCGGTGACCCGCAGCCAGGTCAGGATGCCGAGCCAGCCGACATGCAGCACCTGCCCGAGGCCGATGCCCGCCAGGAGGTTCCAGCCGGCGCGCAGCGCGAGGGCGAGAATGGCGAGGCCAAAGAGCGAGAAGACGATGCGCCAGGCGAGACTGGCCTGGGTCTGCCCGGACTTCGGTGTCATGGGTCTCGCGAGTCGTCTCCAGATGGCCTCCCAGACGGGATGGACGACGCGCTGCAGGGACTCGACGAGCACAGACCGGCGCAGGATCGTGAGCACGAACGATGTCGGTCCGTCGGCCGACGGGGTCTGCTCGAGCTTGAAGCGCTGGGACCATGCGACGATGGGACGCCAGAAGAGCTGGTCCACGAGAACGATGAGCGCGACCATGATGACGACCGCGGCAACCATGGCGGGCACGTCGCCGCGCTGCTCCGCCAGGGCCATATAGGAGCCCATGCCAGGCAGCATCACCTGTCGGCCGGAGAACGTCACCGTCTCGGACGCGGCGAGGAAGAACCATGAACCGCCGAACGACATCATGCTGTTGAGCACGAGCGTGATGGCGGAACTGGGCAATTCGAGGTACCATAGCCGCGACCAGCGGCCGAGCCGGTAGACGTGCGCAGCTTCCTCGAGGTCGCGCGGCAGGGTGACGAGCGTGTGATAGAAGGCGAAGGTCATGTTCCAGGCCTGCGCCGTGAAGATGGCAAAGACCGCGGCGATCTCGAGCCCGAGCGAACTGCCCGGAAAGAGCCCCGCGAAGAAGGCCAGAGTCGCCGAGAGGAATCCGAGGACAGGCACCGACTGCAGTATGTCGAGCAGCGGCACCAGAACGCGGCCCGCCCAGGGACTCTTGGCGGCCAGGTAGCCGTAGACGATTGCGAAGATGAGCGAGGCGAGGAAGGCGATGAAGATGCGCAGCAGACTCTCGCCGGCGTACAACGGCAGCTGCCACGGATCAAGCGAGATCGTGCCGAGCGCATGCATGGGCACCGCCATGCGGCCGCCGAGGCGGAGCACGGCGAGAAGCAACAGAAGTACCGCCGCGAACACAAGCAGGTCTACCCAGCCCAGGCGGACGCGGCGTGCGATCCCAGGTGCGGGAAACCAGCTCACGCGGCACCTCCCTGGCCAACCGCAGTGGTTCTTGCGGCAGGAAGCTTGGCCATTATACCGAAGCCGGGGCCGGGCCGAAACGTCCGGCAGGTCCCGCCCATGACCTCCGATTGGGTGGCGATGCAGGAACTGGCCCTCGAGATCTCCGCCTTGCACGGCGCGCGCATCGATCGCCTGGATCTGGACGAGCGGCGGCTGGTTCTCGAGTTGCGGCGCGACGGGTCCTTCGGCCTCGCCTTCGACACCCGCCAGGATGTCGCGCCTGTCTATCGCGTGCCGGCCAAGGGGCGCCGCAGCGGCGGAGCCAAACCGGCCGAGCAGCTCCTGCGCCGCCATCTTGAAGGCGCGCGCATCAAGGCTGCGCGCAGCCCGTTCGGCGAGCGCCTACTGCAGATCTGCCTCGAGGGCAGGGACCGTTTCGGCGACGCGCGCGAACTCTACCTGATCGCCGAGTTCTTTGGTACGCACCCGGATCTCCTGCTCGTTGCGGAGGGCCAGGTAATCTGGACGCTCTACGGCCGGCGCAGGGATCCCGGCTCCCCCTACATGCTGCCCAGTCTGCGCCTCCTGCCGCCCACACTGCACCTGCCCGCCTACGGCCTGACGAGCCAGGAGATCGTCCGGCAGACGGCAAATGGGGCATTCCGCCCCGTCCTCATTCAGCGCGACGGCCTTCCCTTTCAGGCCTGGCCCTTTCCGCCGCGCGAAGGTGTGGCCGTGCCCTTGACGGACCTCCTCAGCGGCCTCTCGCAGGTGGCCGAGGCCCAGATCGGCCACCGTCGGGAACACGACCTGCGCCAGAGCCTCAGCCGTGCGCTGGGCCAGCGCATCACAGCCAGGCGCACGGCACTCGCCCGCAAGGAAGACGAGTATCAGGAGACGGAAGGTGCGGAAGACCTCAGGCGCGACGGTGAAAGCCTCAAGGCCGCCCTGCATCTGGTGGGGCCGGGTCAGGCTGAAGTCGTCCTGCCCGATGCCGAGGATCCGGACGTCATGCGCCGCATCACGCTTGACCCGCAGCTCGGACCGAGCGAGAACATGGCGGCCATTTTCCGTCGCTACCGCAAGCTGAGAAGCCGTCGGAGCTACCTCGGAGGCGATCTCGAGCAGCTGCGGGAGGATCTCGCGAACCTCACGGAGCTCTCGGACGGCGTCGCCCGGGCCGAGGGCGTGACGGAACTCGAAGCCCTGCGCCCCACGATCCTGGCGGGTCAGGAAGGCAGCCGGCAGGGAAAGGACCAGGGGCCGCTCCGCTTCCGCACCGCGGGCGGACACGAGGTCCTCGTCGGCCGCAGCGCCAAGGAGAATGATGCCCTCACGCGCGCCGCCCGCCCGAGCGACCTGTGGTTCCATACCAAGGACCGGCAAGGCGCCCACTGCATCCTGCGTCCCTTGCCCGGCCGTCCCATAGGCGCCCCCGACCGCCTCGAGGCGGCACTGCTTGCCGCCTACTATTCAAAGCAGCGCCACTCAAGCCAGGTGCCTGTCGACTACACCTTCGTGCGTCACGTGCGCCGGCCGCGCGGCGCGGCTCCCGGCTTCGTCCTCTACGACCATCACGAGACCCTGTTCGTCACCCCGAGCGACGAGGCGATCGCCCGCATCAGGGACCGCTGAGGAAACTCCAGATGCTGGGGTCCTCGAGCCCGAGGCGCCACAGCACGATGCCCCGCAGGCCGTAGCTCGAAGCCAACCGCACCTTGCTCTCGAAGTCCGAGAGCCCGGCGTAGTACGCGATGTGGCGCACGCCGTCCTGCCAGTAGACGAGATCCTGCACCGACGGCGACTCGCCGTGCTGCACGGCCAGCTGACGGA
>JAJYNV010000220.1 GCA_021786135.1 Bacillota bacterium | reverse complement strand
ACGCTCGAGATCGCGTCAGCCGCGGGGCAGGGCACCACCGTGCGCTGCATCCTGCCGTCCGCGCCGGAGACCGAGCGCGGCGATCAGGCCGGCGGTGCGAAGAGCGGCGTCGAGAGGTAGCGCTCGCCGGTGTCGGGCAGGATGACGACGATGCGCCTGCCCTTCATGCCGGCGCGCGCCGCGATGATGCCGGCGGCGAAGGCGGCGGCGCCAGCTGAGATGCCGGCCGAGATGCCCTCTTCGCGCATCAGGGCGCGAGCCGTCGCGAAGGCGTCGGCTTCTGGCACCGTGAGGATCTCGTCGATCACGGAGCGGTCGAGCACCTGCGGCACGAAGCCGGCGCCAATGCCCTGGATCTTGTGCGGGCGGTGCGCCCCACCTGAGAGGACGGCCGAGAGCTCCGGCTCCACGGCCGCGATGTGCGTCCCGGCCCGCGCCTTGAGGATCTGGCCCACGCCCGTGAGCGTGCCGCCTGTGCCGACGCCGGCCACGAACGCGTCGACGCGCCCCTCCGTGTCCTGCCAGATTTCCTCGGCTGTGGTGCGGCGGTGGATCTCGGGGTTTGCGGGGTTCTCGAACTGCTGCGGCATGAATGCACCCTTCTCCCGTGCGATCTCCTCGGCCCGGGCAATGGCCCCCTTCATGCCCTGGGCGGCCGGCGTCAGCACGACTTCCGCTCCATAGCCGGCCATGAGCTGGCGCCGCTCGACCGATGCCGACTCCGGCATGGTCACGATGAGATGGTAGCCGCTGGCCGCGGCTACCATCGCGAGGCCGACGCCGGTATTGCCGGACGTGGGCTCGACGATCATGCCCCGCGGCTTGAGGAGCCCTGTCTCCTCCGCCCGGCGGACCATGGCGAAGGCGATGCGGTCCTTGACGCTCCCGCCGGGGTTGCGACTCTCCAGCTTGGCGCAGACCTCCACTCCCGTCTCGGCCGATATTCTGCGCAGCCGGACGAGCGGCGTCCGGCCGATGAGTTCAAGCACAGAGTCTGCGATGGACATGACATATCCCCCCTGCGCGAATTACGCAAAGTATAGCATATAGATCGGAATAATGTGTTATCCCTTCGACTGGCCCGATGGGCGGCGTGACGGACGGGTCGCCTCGGCCCCGAGGGGCTTGACCGCATCGGGGCCAAAGCGCTCCCGGACGGCGCTGACGGCTTGCCAGAGCCTGTCTCGCCGCTCGGCCAGATCATCGGGAAAGAGCTCGGGCGCCGTAGCGCCTGCTTTGGTGAGTCCGTGCGCCGTGACGCCGATCAGACGGCAGGGAAATGCGGTCGCGGGCATGCGCCCCAAGAGGGATTCGGCTGCGCGGCGCAGGTCTTCGGCACGGGTGCTCGGCGCCGGCAGGGGCCCCTGTCGGCTGAAGTCGCGAAAGTCCTTGTTGCGAAGACGCAGCCCGAGCGACTGCGCAACGAATCCCTCGCGGCGCAGCCGCTCTGCGACCCGGTCGCAGAGCGCTACAAGGGCCGGGTGGAGCTCCTCCTGATCGCGTACGTCGCGGGCGAACGTCTCTTCGTGGGAGAGCGAGAGGGGGCCGCTCTCCTCCGGCAGGGAGCCTTGTTCCTCGCCGCGGGCGAGGCGGCGCATGCGAGGCCCCTGGACCCCGAACGACCGCAGGCGTGCGGGGTCCGTCGTGGCGAGATCGCCGATGGTGCGAATGCCGAGGCCGCGAAGCTTCGCTGCGGTCTTGGGGCCGATGCCGTGGAACGCGTCGACGGAGAGCGGCCACACGGCCTGCGGCATGTCCTCCGGGCACAGCAGGAGGATGCCGTCGCTGCGCTTCTTCGCGAGATCGGCGGCCATCTTGGCGAGCCATGGTCCCTCGGCGAGGCCGATTGAGACGTAGAGGGCGGTCCGCTCGAACACGGTGCGCCGGATCTCCGCGGCCAGCGCCACGGGGCCCGCCTGCAGGCCTGGACAGCCTGTGAGATCGAGGTAGCCTTCATCGATCGAAACAGGGCGGACGATCGGCGTAAATGCTTCCAGTGTGGCGAAGAGGTGCCGGCTGTAACGCTCATAGAGCTGCCGGTCCGGCGGCACGATGCGAACGTCGGGGCAGAGACGCATGGCTTCGCGCACCGGCATCGCCGTGCGCACGCCATAGGCGCGAGCCTCGTAGCTCGCCGTGAGGACGATGCTGCGCCGGTCAGAGGGGTCGCCGGCAACAACGAGCGGAAGCCCTCTGAGGCTTGGTTCCTCAGCGGCTGCACAGCTCGCGAACATCGCGTTCACGTCGACGAGCGCGAACAATCGACCAGCTCCCCTGTGCCGTCGCTGCGACAAGCGACGCGGGCAGGGCGTCTCAGCCCCGCCAATGCGTAAGCGGTTCGCCGCCCAGGGGCCATGTCCTTGCCTTTCCGTCCCTTGGCTGCATGCAGAGGGCGCTCCGGCGCAGGCTATGCGCCGGGGCGCCTTTGTCATGGCTCCAGAGCGGCGACCCCGAGGAGGAATGATCGATGCCGAAGCCAGATGACCGGTCCGACAACGTCGAGCGGCTCCAGGAGCACATCGAGGACACGTACGAGAACCTGGACGATGCCGAGGATGCGCTGGCCGCGCACAAGCACGACATGCGGGACGACCAGGTGGACGCGATCGAGGACAAGAACCGGAGGCGCCGTGAGGCTATCGAGGGTTTTCGCGACGAGATCGAGGACGAAGCGCACCGGGGCGAGTAGCGGCAGGAGGCGGCGGGCGTCAGTCCGCGCCCGCCGCCTCGGCTGGCGTGCGGACGTCGAGCTGCCGCCCGGGGCGGTATGGGGTCGTGACAGGTCCGCGGCGCATGAACGTTTCGAGCTGAAGCACATACGCGAACCACTGGGCGAGTCCCATGAGCTGCGAAAACCAGGGGAGAGCGAAGGGATCCTGGTCCGCGCGGGCCAGACGTTCGATCGCCGGTCGGTTGAGTAGTCCCTGCAGCGGTGAGCGCGGATCCGCCAGCACTTCGAGCGCACCCTTGCGCACCGTTTGCAGGAAGCGAGGATCCGGCGTCGACGGGTAGGGGCTCTTCGGGCGGTCCACGACATCGTCGGGCAGGTCGCCGCGCAGTGCCTCGCGCAGGATGCCCTTGCGCTGGCCGCGCAGTGTCTTCATGGACCAGGGGATGTTGAAGACGTACTCCACCAGGCGGTGGTCGCAGAACGGCACCCGCACCTCCAGGCCGGACGCCATGCTCATGCGGTCCTTGCGATCGAGGAGCGTCGGCAGAAAGCGGGTGATGTTGAGGTGCAGGATCTCGCGCATGCGCGCCTCGGTCACGGATTCGCCGGGCAGTCGCGGCACCTCTGCCAGAGCGTCCTCGTACCGCCAGGCGACGTAGGCGTCGGCGTCGAGGTAGCGGACGAAGTCGGGATCGAGCAGCGCGAGCCGGTCGCTCTGGCGCAGAGCCCATGGGAACGTGCGGGCGGCCAGCGCATCGGGCCGCACGAACCAGGGATAGCCGCCGAATACCTCGTCGGCCGATTCACCGGAGAGGGCGACGGTGGATTCCTCCTTGATCTCCTTGCAGAAGAGGTAGAGCGAGCTGTCCACGTCCGCCATGCCGGGCAGATCCCGCGCCATCGTGGCGGCATCGAGCGCGTCCGCGACCTCGCGCGCGCCCAAGGTGACTGTCCGGTGGTCGGTGCCGAGATACGCCGCCACCTTGGCCGCCCAGGGGCCGTCGAGAGAGGTCTGGAAGTCGGACGGCCGGAAGTGCTCGGCCATGTCCGCGAACTCGACGGCCCAGGTCCTGAGGGGCGGTCGGCCATCGCGCCTCAGGGCGGCGCTGGCGAACGCCGTGACCGCGCTCGAATCCAGACCGCCCGAGAGCAGTGCCGAGACGCCGACGTCGGA
>JAJYNV010000263.1 GCA_021786135.1 Bacillota bacterium | reverse complement strand
CGCCGCTCGCTCCTGGGGTCAGGGTGCGGCTGCCGAAGGCCGGCCCTCCGTAGGTGACGTTGCCGCCCACCCCTTGCCCGAAGACGAAGAACGTGTTGGGCCCGACCACCCCGTCAGGCGACAGGCCGAAGTACGACTGGATGTTGATCGCCGCCTGGCGGGCTTCGGGACCATAGACGCCATCGAGCGTGATCGGGGACCCCATGGGGCCGAGCGGCGGGTTCATGGTCGCGAGCATGAGGTTGTAGACCGCCTGGAACACCGCCACGTCCGTGCCGCTTAGTCTCGGCGTCTGCAGCGACAGATTGCGGCCACCGAAGGGAACGTAGGGCGGGAACGTGGTCTCGAAGAGGGCCAAAGTCGATTCCCCCTGCAGAGTCGTTTCGGCGTTATGTGCCGTTGCAGACTATGCAGAGTGGCGGAAGAGGTGCCGGCATCGCGTCGGCGAAGAACGCCGTGCGTCCAGCCCGGCAGTCCCCGCACCTGTGCCATCGGACCGCCTGCAGGAGTGCCACGCGGCCGGAGGACAAAAGACGACGCGGCGCATTGCCCGCAGTTGCATTCCTCAGTGCGCTGTGGGCGAGGCTACGGGCGCTCCGTGCGCGTGATCGTGACCAGTCTGACGATGCCCCAGCCGGCGAGGGCATACACGGCCATCGTCACCAGCGTGTACACCTCAAGCCGCGACACACCGTAGGCCGTGCTGTATCCGAACAGGCTGAAGAAGGGCGATACGAACGGCATGGTCGTGGCATAGATGAAGTGGGCAAAGGGGTTGACCGGATTCGCACCCAGCAACGCCAGCACGAACCGGAACGCGAGCAGGACGAGCAGCAGTCCCTCCACGTACCAGATTCCGCGCACGATCAGCGTCTGACGTCCTTCCGACGATTGCAGCTGTGACAGAGGATCACCTCCGCGACTCTAACGGGCGCACATGTTCAGACACGACCACATCGTCTCCCGAGTGCGGCGCACGTATCCTTGGATCTCGGTGGCGCTTCTGCCGATGAGCGCTCACCGGCGCCCCGTCCGTCCGCAGCGGCAAGCCAAGGCCGCAGGGATGGATGCGGAAGACGCTCCCTGGAGCCAAGCGAAAGGTGACCATCACTCTTGCGCGAACTGAGACCCTGGTCGCCTGTCCCTTCGCACGGCGTCGCCGCGCAGGCCTGTTGGTGACAGCGCAGCTTGGTTTTTTGGAGGGGAGACACCCATGGCAGAGGAGAGGGCGCGGCTCAACGAGGCCGCGATCGACTGGGACGTCGAAACGTCGCCGAAGGGCCGCTACGAGTCGTACAACAAGAGCATGTCCCTTGAACTTACGGCCGCCGCGCGCGAACAGGCGAGCTGTCGTTGGCGGGAGAACCCGCAGGCGCCGGTGCGCCGGCGGCCTTTCGAGGTCGAGCTCGTCAAGCTGCCGCCGGGCAAGCTGAACTGCCCCCGCCATTACCACAGCGAGCAGTGGGAGTACTACGTGATCCTCGCCGGGCACGGCGAGATGCTCCAGGCGGAGGGAATGCCGCCCCTGCCGATGGAGCCGGGGGATCACATCGTGCAGCCGCCGGGCTGGGTTCACACGGTCGCGAACAGCGGCAGCGACGACCTCGTCTACTACGTCATCGCCGACAATCCCGACGACGAGCACTGCTACTATCCCGATTCCGACAAGTGGCTGGCCGGTCGGGAGATCTTCCGGATGCACAAGGCCGACTACTTCGACGGTGAAGAGTGAAAAGCATGGACCCCGCGCCTGTCGGCCCATCTGGCGACCTGGGAAGGGGGCTCCAAGACCGCGTAAGGTGATCCGCTGCCGAACCGTCCCCTTCGGTCTTGACCGACGCGATTGACATGCCGGACCGCCTGGATTCCGCGCAGCAAGCAGGAAACCCGCTCTCGCTTTACGAGAACGGGTTTCCTTAAGTGGTGGGCACGGCAGGTTTCGAACCTGCGACCTCATGAATGTGAGTCATGCGCTCTACCCCTGAGCTACGCGCCCGAACTTTGGTGGGCCCAGCATGATTCGAACATGCGACCAACCGGTTATGAGCCGGCAGCTCTACCGCTGAGCTATGGGCCCATGCCGAACCTGAAAAAATTGGCTCCTCGAGCAGGATTCGAACCTGCAACCCTCCGGTTAACAGCCGGATGCTCTACCGTTGAGCTATCGAGGAACGTCTCGACAACTGCCATTGTAGCTGGGCATGGAATGACGGTCAAGCGGCCGACGGCGGGCAGACGACGCGCCTGCGCCAATGCCGCGCCTTCCGGACCACCACTCCAGGTCATGCCACAGCCTGTCGTCGCTCTGTTGCTGCGTTGTAATTTCGTCGGGGAATGCGCAGCCCGCGCAGAATGTCGGCCGTCGCCCTCGAACATGACCCACGCGGCAAAGGCCTGCGCTCGGGCAATCCTTTGGGGAGAGTGTGCCGTCACCGGGCCCCGGGGCAAATGGTGCAGGCATCGCACCCTGCCGGGTGCGCGCTGCCGTTCGGTGCATTCTGATCAAGCCCTCACGTTGACTCCGCCCTTGCAGGGCTCCCGCCAAGGTATACTTGAAGGCGCGTGCTCGACTCTCCGACCACCGATGAAAGGCAGGTGCGCCGACGGACATGCCGAACGGGGCCCGCAGCTCGCGCGTTCGCGCCGAAGTCGGCCAGGCCGCCCCTATGAATACGTACTCTATCTTCCGGTTCCGTCGCGCTTTGCGGACGCGGCGCCGGCTTCAGTGCGGTGCCTTCACGGCGCCGGCTGCAGCCAGGAGCCAACGTTGAGCGACCAAAGTCCACAGAAGGCCAGCGGCACTGTGCCCATGAAGCACCACCCGTGGTTCTTCGGTCGGCGCTTTCTGCTGTGGCTCGCCATCATGGCTGTGCTCGCGGCCGCGCTGATCATCCATGCCGGCGGGCTGGCGCAGCGGCCCGACCCTACCACCGCCAAGGCACAAGCCGTTCTCGTGGTGGTGCGCGGTACCGACGCCAGCACGTCGGGCCCTGGCATAGCGGCCTTCATCGCCGTCATCCAGCCATCGAGCCGCTCGATCGGCATCCTGCCGGTCTCCGGGCGCCTCAAGACGCCTGCCGGCGTCACGTTGGCCGCAGCGGGCCCCAATCTGACGCGCCAAGAGATTTCGTCCGCCATCGCGCAGGACCTCAACCTGAAGCTTTCCGGCTCCATCGTGATCGACGCGGGCGTCGTCGAGAACGTGTTCAGCATTCTGCAGGCGAACGTGCCGGCATGGCCGTTCAACCTTACTCCGCAACAGGCGCTGCAAGACCTCGGCTGGCCCACCGCGAATCCTGACCGCAAGGGCCAGGTGCAGATCATCTCGGACCTGATCGACTACGTGCCGCAGCTGCAGGGCAACACCACGGTGCTCGTCGGCGAGGTCCTCCAGGGCGCGAGCACGAGCCTCTCCCCGTACGAGCTCTTCGTGCTCGTGACCTACGTCAACGATCAGAAGGTGGTACCGATCCGCCTCAGTCGCGTGCCAAAAACTCTCCTCGTGAAGCGGGTGGCGCATTGAACCGGGCATTCTCCCTGCGCAAGGGGCAGCAGGCCGAGGAGCGGCGCGACAGCGCCTTGACCTGGCTGCAGTCGCCGATCGTTCTGCTGGCCGCGCTCGTCGTCATGTCGCGCGTGCTCGTCGTGGAGATCGGCGCCCTTGCCTACCGCTTCTTCCCGCACGCCTGGGTGCAGACCGTACCGGGTTACCTGGTGCCGGCGTCCGGCTACTGGGGTCAAAGCCTTTTGGGCGTCTGGGCCCACTGGGATGGCTTCTGGTACCTCTCGATCGCCACCTTGGGCTACGCGGGGCGATCGGTGGCCACCGCCTTCTTCCCGCTCTACCCTCTCCTCGT
>JAJYNV010000323.1 GCA_021786135.1 Bacillota bacterium | reverse complement strand
TGCTCGAGCGCGCCGTGCGCGACGAGGCCGCGGGCCTCGGCCGCCTGGGCGTCGAGCTGACCGAGGAGGCCTATGAGGAGCTGGAACGCTATGCAGGCGGCGACGCCCGCACGGCGCTGAACGCGCTCGAGCTCGCGGTGAGCGCCAGCGCCCCGGACGATGAGGGCCGCAGGCGCGTCGGTCCCCAGGCGGTGCGCGAAGCCCTGCTCCATCCGGCCCTTCGCCACGACCGCCAGGGCGATCTGCACTACGACATCGCGTCGGCCCTGATCAAGAGCATCCGTGGCTCCGACGCGGACGCCGCCGTCTACTGGCTCGCGCGCCTGATCGAGGCGGGCGAGGATCCCCTGTTTGTCGCCCGGCGCATCGTCATCTCGGCGGCGGAAGACGTTGGTCTCGGAGATCCCTCGGCACTGGGCATCGCGACGGCGGCCTACCAGGCGACGCAGAACATCGGCCTGCCGGAGGCCCGCCTGCCCCTGGCCGAGGCCGTCATCTATCTGGCGCTCGCGCCCAAGAGCAATTCAGGCCTCCGGGCGTACGACGCGGCCGCGGAGGATGTGCGGCGCCAGCCGGGGGCGCCGGTGCCGCTCCAGCTGCGCAACGCCGTCACCGGCCTCATGCGCTCCATGGGCTACGGCAAGGACTATCGCTACGCGCATGACGATCCCGCCGGCGTCGTGACGCAGGCCTACCTGCCCGAGGGCCTCCAGGGGCGACGCTACTACCTGCCCTCGACGCACGGCCGCGAGGCGCAGCTCGCCGAGCGCTGGCAGAACCTGCGCGAGCGGCTGCATCGCGCGGATGGAAAGTCCGAGCCACCGAAGGGAACGCCGCACCGCTCGTAAGGCCGCTCGCCAGGCGGGCTCGGGTTAGCGGAGATAGATCGGGTTCGTGAACGCCCAGGGCAGGGAGCGCCCGTTCCGCCGCAGGCGCAGCTCCGCGCGATAGACGCCCGGTCCCGTCGGGGCCAGGGCGAGTTCCTCTCCCCTAGTCTCCTCGAGGATCTCGCCATCCTTGAGCAGGCGCAGCTCCGCCGCGATCGGCGACTTGAGACGGAGCTCCCGCACCTCCCCGGCCCGTACCTCGTCGCCCATGGTGGCTGGCTCGCCATCCTGGCGCAGGCCGTGGAATGCGAGACCGCGCGCATCGCCGAGCTCCCGGTTCGCGAAGTGGAGGCGGCCGCGGCGGAGCGCGGCGAGGAGCGCAGGCTTGGCTGCGGCGGGATCGCGGTTCCAGGCGGGGACGTCGACGTAGCAGAGCAGGGTGCGCATCGCGTAGGGATAACGGAAGATGTGCGCGGCGAAGGGCGGTCTTCCGATCTGGACATCGTGGACGTCAAGCCCCGCGATGCCCGCGACGGGCCGCGAGCGGCCGAGGTCGTCCCAGAGACGCAGCGTCTCGGGCTCTGGCCCCGCCAGGGCGAGAGCGGGCTCGCGCAGCGCGCGGATGGCCGATCCGAGGCCCATCAGGTGACCCGACCAGTCCGAGAGGTGGTTCCAGATCTCGACGCCCGTGAAGCCTTCGATCGGCCAGGCCTCCCAGCGGTAGGACGGGATGCGCGCGAGCGGGACCCCGCGGTCGTGCGGATGGGCAAGGAAGGTCAGGGCCCCCTGGGCGGTCGCATCGTCGAGATACTCCTGAGGTGGCAGGCTGCGGTCCGGGCAGCGTTCGGCGCCCAGGACGAGCAGGTGGTTGGTCGGCGGGCTCACCTCGCAGCCGAAGAGCATGAGGGTGCTGCCGAAGAAGCCCTCGCCCACCTCGGTGAGTGGCAGGAGCGTGTCGTGGTCCGTGAGGATGAGGAAGTCGAGACCGGCATCCGCCGCAGCCCTGCGGATCTCTTCCACTGTTCCGCGCCCGTCCGAGTAGCGTGAGTGGCCGTGGATCGCGCCCACGATCTCCATGCCTGACCCGCCTCCGTTTGACAGCGTTTTGCGCTGATGCTAGCGTAAATAGAAGTGATTTCATCGGAATTGGGGGACGTCAGCTTGCGCATCTCTACGCGGGCCCGCTACGGCATGCGGGCGATGTTGGCCCTCGCCCTGGACCAGGGTGGGGCGCCACTTTCCGTCAAGGAGATCGCCGAGCGGCAGAGCCTGCCGGAGCACTACCTCGAGCAGCTGATCACGCCGCTCCGGCGTGCGGGTCTCGTGCAGAGTGCCCGCGGCGCGCAGGGCGGCTATGTGCTGGCACGCCGGTGCGAGGAGATTACGCTTCTCGAGGTCGTGGAGGCGGTGGAGGGCACCTTCCCTGTCGAGGACTGCGACTGCCCCGCAGGCGCCCCTCATCTCCACGGCTTCTGCCTCGAGCACGCCCTGTGGGCCAGGCTCAAACAGACGGTCGATACGTTCCTCGGCGAGAGGACGCTCGCCGATCTGCGCGACGAGGCGCTCTGCGTCGCGGTGGCGCCCGTCTACGACATCTGAGCATGAGGGCGGGGGAGAATCTTGATCTATCTTGACCATGCGGCCACCACCCCGCTCGACGGGCGGGTGCTCGAGGCGATGATGCCCTATCTTCGCGACCAGTACGGCAATGCCTCTTCCGTACACGCGATGGGCCAGGCGGCCAGGCGCGCTGTCGACCGCGCCAGGGGCGAGGTGGCGGCGCTGATCTCGGCCGACCCCAGTGAAATCATATTCACGTCCGGCGGCACAGAAGCGGACAACCTGGCCATCGCCGGCCTGCCCCCTGCGCGCAAGGATGGCCGCCGGGGCATCGTCGCATCCGCGATCGAACACCACGCCGTGCTGCACGCCTGCGAGGCGGCAGGGGCAGATGGCGCGCACCTCACGCTCGTCCGACCGGACGAGCGGGGCCGCCTGGGCCTCGAGACCGTGCGGCGGGCGGTGGATGCCGATACGGCACTCGTCAGCGTGATGGCGGCCAACAACGAGCTGGGCACGATCGAGCCTGTGCGGGAGATCGCGGAGATTGCGCACGAGCAGGGCGCCCTCATGCATACCGACGCCGTGCAGGCGGCGGGTCAGCTGCCGCTCGACGTGCGCGAGATGGGCGTCGACGCGCTCACCTTGACGGCGCACAAATTCTATGGGCCGAAGGGCATCGGCGCTCTCTATCTGCGCCGCGGCACGGCCATCGATCGCCTGCAGCTGGGCGGGGGCCAGGAGCGCGGCCGGCGCGCGGGTACCGAGAACGTGGCGGGCATCGTCGGCTTCGGGGAGGCCGCCCGTCTCGCCGCCGAGGAGATGGCGGCGCGCTCCGGGCACGTCGCGGCCCTGCGCGACCGGCTCTGGCAGGCGCTTTGCGACGTCCCCGGCGCTGAGCGCCTGGGCGATCCCGAGCATAGCCTGCCCGGGTACCTCGTGCTGCGCTTTCTGGGCGTCGACGGCGAGGCGCTCGTGCTCAACCTCGACCTGCATGGCATTTGCGCGTCGATGGGCTCCGCGTGCAGTTCGGGCTCGCTCGAGGCATCGCATGTCCTGACCGCGATCGGCCTCGACCCGGCAGCCGCCCGCGAGGGACTTCGCCTGACGGTGGGGCGGGGCAACAGCGCGGAGGAGATCGACGAGGTGGCGCACGTCCTGCGCCGCATCGTCGAGCGGCAGCGCGAGCTGACGGGTTCCCGTGACTGAGCGGCGAGGGCGCGTCGTCTGCGCCATGAGCGGCGGGGTCGATTCGTCGGTGGCGGCGGCGCTTCTGGTGCGCGAAGGCTACGAAGTGATCGGCGTCACGATGGAGATCTGGCCCGAGATGAGCGAGAGCGAGATGGCGCACCAGGGCGGCTGCTGTTCGATCGGCGCCGTCGAGGACGCGCGTTCGGTCTGTGCCGCGCTCGGCATCCCGCATTATGTGCTGAACCTGCGCGAGAGCTTCCATCAGCGCGTGATCGAGAACTTCAAGTCCGAAT
>JAJYNV010000355.1 GCA_021786135.1 Bacillota bacterium | reverse complement strand
AGGCGAACCGGGCAGTGCCGCACGCCCTGCGAAAGTAGGTCTCCTGCTCTGGTGTCGGAACAAGCTCGATTCGGTGAGACCTGATCACACCAAAGCCCCCTTCCGCAAAGTGGCGTTTCCGCTTATGTCTTGACTCATTTAGCTATGTTTTAGGGAATCTGATAACTACTCTCCACCTCGGATGGTTTCGTCGCGGCGGTCAGGAAGTCCTATCCAGCACCGTCCACCTCACCTGCCTCGACACGATCCCGGCCTCGTCCAGCTCTCCCCTGGCAGTCTCCCTATCCTTGTCATCCCGCTCGGTGCAGACATTCCCCCGCATGCTCCCCGCATACCTTCACCAGGGACAACATCCTTGGCGGAGGCGGTGCGGTGAAGGCGCGCTCGGCATTGTTCCAGGGACTAGTCGTGCTGCTCCTCG
Organism: Bacillota bacterium; assembly: GCA_021786135.1. Lineage (GTDB taxonomy): Bacteria > Bacillota > Sulfobacillia > JAJZYS01 > JAJYTV01 > JAJZQO01. The sequence goes on along the minus strand of JAJYNV010000355.1, from coordinate 3,464 downwards.
TAATCCTCATGATCGTGTTCTCGGAGCACGGCTTCCGCGCCTCCCAGGAGGGGCTGAAGCTCTTCTTCGACGTGGTGTTACCTTCCTTGCTGCCTTTCTTCATCGTCTCGGACCTGCTCCTGGCCTACGGCGTCGTGCACTTCCTTGGCGAGCTCTTCGAACCGCTGATGCGGCCGCTGTTCAACGTACCGGGGGCAGGGTCGTTCGTCCTCTCGATGGGACTGGCCGCCGGCTACCCCATGGACGCCGTGATCACCGCCAAGTTCCGCCGCCAGGGCCTCTGCACGCGGGCGGAGGGCGAGCGCATGCTCGCCTTCTCGAACACCGCCGATCCCCTCTTCATCTTCGGCGCGGTGGCGGTCGGCATGTTCGGCTTGCCCAGCCTCGGGCTCACGCTGGCGGCGGCGCATTACATCGGCGCCCTCCTGGTCGGCCTCAGCTTCCGCGGCTGGGCAAGGCACGAGGATCAGGCGGCACGCGCAGCCACGCTAGCACCCGAGAAGGGGATCTGGCAGCGCGCCCTTGCCGCGATGCTGAAAGCGCGCCGGGATGACACACGCCCGCTCGGCATCGTGCTGCAGCACGCCATCCGGGATTCGGTCGCGACGCTCTTCCTCATCATGAGCTTTATCGTGCTGTTCTCTGTTTTCATTCGCGTCCTCGACGCTACCGGCGCCATGACCTTCCTGCTCTGGCCGCTCCGCGAGCTGCTGCCGCTCGTAGGCATTGCCCCCGCCCTGGCCCACAGCCTCGTGCAGGGCTTCATGGAGATCGACATCGGCACGGCAGCGGCTGCCAAGGCCCATGCGAGTCTCTTGCAACAGGCCTTGGTCGTCTCGGCGATCATCGCCTGGTCCGGCCTGTCGGTGCAGGCGCAGGTGGCCGCCGTTCTGGCGGACACCGACATCCGCATGAAGCCCTACGTGTTCGCACGGGTGCTGCACGCCTTCTACGCGGCCGTGCTCACGCTCTTCCTGCTGCCGCTCTTCCAGGGCAGACTGCTGCAGACGTTTGGCTGGGGCGGCGCGGGATCACCGCCAGAAGACTTCGGCCACTTCCTGTCGGCAGGGCTGGTCCTCGCCGGTGTCGGCGCTCTGGCGCCCCTCGCCGTCGGCATCGTCGTGACCGTGCTGCGCGAGCTGAAAATCGTGCGGATGCGCGTCTAGCTGATCTGCTGCATACGGGCAAAGGCCCTCTCGGCGGCAGCGATTCCCTGCGCTATGTCGTCGTCCGTATGGCCAAGCGTGACGAACCATGCCTCGTAGGGCGACGGCGCCAGATAGATGCCCTCCTCGAGCATGGCCCAGAAGAAGCGGCGGAACGCCTCTTTGTCGTAGTCCTGCGCCTCGAGGTAGTTCTTGGGTGGGGCGGCGCGGAAGAAGAGCGTGAACATCGAGCCGAAGCGCGTCAGTGATGTCGTAACACCAGCAGACGCGGCGGCCCGCCTCGCTCCGTCCGCCAGCCGTGCGCCCATGGCGTCGAGCCAGGGGTAGACGTCCTCTGCCGCCAGGATGTCGAGGGTCGCCAGCCCTGCTGCGACCGATAGCGGATTCCCCGCGAGCGTGCCCGCCTGGAACATCGGGCCGAGTGGCGCGACGAGCCGCATGAGATCACGGCTGCCACCGTAGGCGCCGAGTGCCAGTCCACCGCCTATCGCCTTGCCGAGACAGACGAGATCCGGCCGGAGTCCGAGTTCGGGTCCGATGATGCCGTAGCGCAGGCGGAACCCGACGATCACCTCGTCGTCGATCACGAGCGCGCCATGGCGGTGCGCGATCTCGCTCACGCCCTCAAGATAGCCCGGCAGCGGTCCGACAACGCCCATGTTGCCGGAGATAGGCTCGATGAGCACCGCGGCGACGCGGGAGCCCTCGGCCGCGAACAGCGCCTCCAAGGCAGCGAGATCGTTGAACGGCAGGCTGCGCACATCCTGGCGCACGCCACCGGGCACGCCCTCGGAGTCGTGGCCGCCGCCGGCGGTCGCGGCGCCGGATCCCGTGTTCACCAGCACAGCATCGGCATGCCCATGGTAGTTGCCGTCAAACTTGACGATCAGGTCGCGCCCTGTCGCGGCGCGTGCCAAGCGAATCGCCGACATCACCGCCTCCGTGCCCGACGAGACCAGCCGCACCTGCTCGAGGGCAGGAATCGCGGCCGCTAGCCGCTCGGCGAACTCCACCTCGCCTGGGCACGGAGCTCCAAAGAGCGTGCCGTCCTGCAGTTGCCGACCGACGCGCTCCAGCACCTGCGGGTGGCCGTGGCCGACGATGTTCGGCCCGAAGGCCGCAAGGAACTCGACGTAGGTGCGGCCGTCGACGTCCTCGAACCGGCCGCCGCGGGCGGCCTTGATGAAGAGAGGAGCATCGCCGCCCATCGGCCGGAAGCTGCGGGCGGGCGAATTGACGCCGCCCGCGATCGCTGCCTGCGCGCGCTGCCAGAGCGCCTCTGACCGGTTCATCGGCGTCCACCCGCCAGGAGACCCTGCAGCTCCCCGCGCGCGGGCTCCTCCGCCAGGGCGCCGCGCACCACCAGCGTCTGCGTCTCGCTGCCGAGGTGGCGTCCCTCGATCATCTGCATGCAGAGCTGACGCGCCCTGAGGGCCACGTAGACGCCGCGCGGCCGCAGCGCCACCTCGAGCGCGTCTGCGATTTCTGCCGTGAGGCGCTCCTGGATCTGCAGGCGGCGCGCCGCGACGTCGACGAGGTCGGCAAGGGAGCCAAAGCCTGCGATTCGCCCCCCATCCGGCAGAAACGCGATGTCGGCCGTGCCGAAGAACGGCAGGAGGTGGTGCTCGCAGAGCGAGAAGAAGGGCAGATCGCGCAAGAGCACGATCTCGTCGGGCCCCTCGATCACCTCGACCACCTGACTCAAGTCGCGGCGATAGCCCGTGAGCATCACCTGCGAAGCCTCGGCTACCAGTCTTGGCGTGTCCTTGAGGCCCGGCCTCGCAAGATCCTCTCCCAGCCCCTGCAGCAGGAGTCGCACAGCCTCTTCGATCATGCCTTCGTTCACAGATGTTCCCTCCACGTATGGCTCAGCCGCGTCCTCGATGGATGACGTCAAGCCCGCCGTCCACGGCGATGATGTTGCCTGTGAGAAAGTCGGAGTCTCGTTCGAGCAGGAAGGCGACGACTCTCGCAATGTCCTCGCCACTGCCGGGCCGTCCGATGGGCGCGACGCCTTCGGTGGTCCTGCGCGCCTCGGCGATGCTGCCCTCTTTGAGCGGGCGGCGGATGTCGCCAGGGCAGACGACGTTCACTGTGATGCCGTAGGGAGCCTCCTCCTCGGCCAAGGATTTGGCCAGGGAGAGAACCCCGCTCTTGGCCGCCGCATACGCGGCCCGTCCAGGCCAGGCCGGCAGCTCCGCCGCCTCGTCGTAGCCGAAGAATATCAGACGCCCGCCGCCCTGCTGCCGCATGCCCTGGATCAGCGCATGGGCATAGAGCATCGTGCTCCAGAGGTTG
>JAJYNV010000239.1 GCA_021786135.1 Bacillota bacterium | reverse complement strand
AACACGAACAGCGCATCGCATGCCCGGGGCCCTACCTCGTCCAGAAAGGCCGCTCTCGTGAGCTCGCCAACGTGTGCCACCAGTTCGGGTGGCACTTGAGGTTCCTTTGCTAGGTCCGCGTCGTCACCCCCGGTGACAATCCATCCATGGCGTCTCGGGCGGCGGATAGCGCTGCACCAGGCGTTTGTCAGGACCAGGGCCAGGAGAACCTGAGTCCGTGGGAGACGAACCAAGCCGCTTCCGCCCGCTCCACAGCCGCGGACTGCGGGGCGTGTCCGCCTGGGAAGAACCGGATCTCCACCTGGTCGTCGTACCGCTTGAGTCCCGTGGCCATGGTCTCGAGCAGGGCCGGTGGGAATCCGGGGTCCTTCGCACCGCCGATGATCAGAACCGGGATGTGGATCGAGCTGTACGCGTACGAGTTCTCCTGATACCACTTCGCCGTAAGGTTCTTGCCGTACTGGCTGAGCATCGTGGCGTAGTCGGTCAGGTCACCCGAGGTGAGGGCGTCCTGCGGCTGGGCGTCCATCCACTCCATCATGGCCACAGGGCCGGCATAGGGACTCACGAGTTCCGCCGCGCGCACATTCCGATCATGCGCCGCCAGGATCATGGCGACGTCCCCGCCCATCGAGAAGCCCCAAAGGTAGGTGGCGTCAGCCAAGATATGCAGCCCCGAGATCTGCCGCAGAGCGCTGAGGCCGTTCACGACATCGCGATAGTTCTGGTACGGGTCCCCGGGCGTGCCCTGGCTCTGCCCGTAGCCGCCGTAATTGGGCAGGAAGGAGATCGCATGGGCGGTCGCTATGCCTGCGGCAATGGAGGGATCAATCGTAGGGTATCCCGTATAGTGCACCGGATCGCCGCTGAAGATCTCCCCGCCATGCAGCTCCACGAGCAGCGGAAAGGGACCCTTGCCTGCAGGCACATCCAGATAGGCCTGGCAGCGCAGGCCCCGACTCCAGTAGACGAGGCTGAGGACCTTGAGTCCCTTGGGCAGGTGGCGGGCAACCGACGCGGGCAGCGACACCGGCTTCAGGCCGATAGGTTCCCCGTCCACCTTCGTCGCCAGGTGCGGCAGGCTGAGGCCGTCGGTGCTGCCCCGGGCAGAAGACGGCTGAGAGGAACAGCCTCCAAGCAGAACTACGGCAGCGATGAGCAGGGACACCGCAGCGAGCGCTTTGCGGATGGTACCGCCAGCCATCTCGTCACACCTCACAAGCAGAGCGCCAGATGTACATTAGTTCCACTCTATCCCACTTATTCCTCCCCTCAATTGTCTCGCTCTGCGCCGCGCTCGCGCGAACGAAGACACCCGCCACGGCCTGGCCATGGCGGGGCAGGCCTGCCTCGCCGCCGATTGCGCTCCTCTCGACAACGTCATGGATCAGCAAAGCCAAAGGGACGCCCCACGAGAGCGCCCCCTGAGCTGCTATCCGCCTAGAGCACCTGGACGCTGTCTGCCTCGCCGGACTTGATCACATACTCGCCGACGCCGACGATGTCGTCCACCAGGTCGACGAAGTCCCTGAGTTCAGGTGCGTTCCAGATCTTGCCCGCCGTCGCGCAGACGTGGATGTGCACATCACCGTCCGCCTTCAGCTTGCGCAGCATGGTGTACGGGTCGGGGATCTGGTTGCTCCTCAGACCAGCCTCCATCTCCGCTCGCAGTTGCGGATAGTCGTAGACCATCCTGTCGGTGCCCGCCACATCCTTGCGGAATGCGCGGGCGCCGCCGAGCAGCAGGTAGACGTCCACCTCCGTGTCGAGCGCCACCGCCCCACCGATCACGGTGCTGGCGACGATGAGCTTCTCGAAGCTGCCGCTAGCCATGCCGACGACCATCTTGGACACGTCGCGTCCTCCCTTTCCGACATCCCGGCCCTTGGGCCGGGGCGAAGCCACTTCGCCAGGAGTCCTGGGCTCAGATGCGAAGCTTGACGCTCAACTCGTCAGCCGCGCCAAAAGACGCGGCGACACTTGCGAACTCGAGTCCGGCCGGGCCGTCCCGGCACCCGGTGATGGGGCTGGCGTGCTCCGGCTCGCTTGTAGAGCGCCTGCCGGCATCTTCGCCAGACTTGATCACATACGCACCGCTGCCAGCGATAATGCCGCCACGGGACGAACAAGGTCACCGGCTCAGCCGGCGACCTTGTTCGTCCCGTGGATCCCGGCGTCTGTGCCATCACAGCACTCGGGTCGGGTGAGACCTGTGGTCCTAGAGGATCGCCAATCGCGCGACGCGAGGCAGCGGTGCACTTCCGCTGCCTCGCGCGCGCCGTGGTTAGTCCTCGCTCGCCTCGCCGCCCGCTCGCGAGAGGTAGTAGAGCGCGACGGGACGGTAGATGGCGTGCGCGAACTTCATGAAGGGGGCGAGGAGGATGAGCTCCATCGCGACGGAGACGTGGAACAGGAAGACCCAGTAGCCCCAGGCCGGAGGGTTCGAGAGGTAGAGCGAGATCTCGATCAGGAAGCCTGAGAACCCGACGATCCAGAGCAGCACGAGCAGCATCCAGTCCGCGGGCGCCGAGTTCTTCGCCGACTGGTTCGCCTTGGTGAAGCGGTCCACGAAGAACATCGTGACACCGTAGATCATCGCAAGGCCTGCCAGTGTGCCAAGGAGGCGGGTCGGATACCAGATCGGCACCCAGGTGCCAGGCATCTTGACACCGATCAGGCTGAGGCCGTAGTCGGCGACCGTTGCGACGAGGAGGCCGAGGAAGCCCCACATCGTGAGCGAGTGGATGAGCCAGCGGCGGCGGTACCACGGTACCTCGAGTTCCGCCGTGGCGCAGTCCTCACGGTATCGCTTCTGCCCGATCGACTCGACGCCGATCGACGACCAGAGCGCCTTCAAGCCGCTCACCTTGCTCTTGCCGCGCAGCTTCATCTCCTGGTGGGAGAGCTTCTGCACCATGGTCACGATACCGGCAACGCCGAAGATGAAGGCGAGCACCATCACCGCGAGGCCTGTGTAGTGGATGAGCGGCTCCGGGATGAAGCCGAAGAGGTTCATCGACGTCTGGCTCTGCGGGCCGTGCGAGGTGTACATGAACACCGCGAAGAAGGCGGCCAGCACGATCGCCAGAATCGACGCGAACACTGGTTGCGTGTACATGAGCCATGCAAGGCGCGTGTGGTCGTAGCTCGCGATGGCGTAGCGGCGCGCGGCGGCCATGAAACCGCCCGGGTCTGCCTGCGTCGGGCAGGAATCGGAGCACATGCCGCAGTGGTAGCAGGTCCACAGTTCCTTGCTTGAGAGCAGGGTATCCTTCATGCCGACCTGGGCGTAGCGGATCATCCGCCGCGGGAAGGTGCCGTCGTTGTTCGAGAGCGGGCAGACCGCCGTGCAGTTGCCGCAGCTAAAGCACGCCGAGACATCGACTTTTCCGAACTTCTTGATGTCCTGGAGGAGGTCGGCATCGACAAGAGCGCTCATGAGGATACCCCCCCGCCCACCGCGGCGTAGGTGAAGAATCCCTCGTCGGTGGGTTCCTTCGATTCGGTCAGCAGGCCGTAGCGACGCATGCCCATCACCCAGTAGAGGGTCTCGTTCGACGGGCAGCCGATTGCTTCAGCGATCTCAGGTACCGTCAAGGGTCCGTTGGCGACCGCCTTGAGGATGGGCCGGTGCATCAGAGGTTCCTCGCGAATGATCTCCCGAGTGTCTCGGGGCGCCGGGCGGCTCATAGGGCAGGCACCTCCGCCAGGTTCTCAATCATGGCGCGGATCTGCTGGTCCGTATAACCGCGCAGGTCGATGGCATCCTGCGGGCAGACCGGAGCGCAACCGCCGCAGCCCTTGCAGACGGCCGCGTCGACCGTGGCGACCTCCCGACCGTCCACCTCGGTCTTGGCGACCGCTGCGTACGGGCAGGTCTCCTCGCACAGGCCGCACCACGTGCAGGCCTCGGCATTGACCTGGGCAACCATCGGGTCGAGCTCGGCGACGCCCTTCTTCAGCATCGCAGCGCTCTGCGTCACGGCTGCGAGACCGGACGCGACGCTCTCCGAGGAGTTTTTCGGGCCCTGGCAGGCGCCGGCGATCATCACGCCGTCGACCACCGTCTCCACCGGGCGCAGCTTCGGATGGATCTCGTTAAAGAAGCCGTCGCTGCCCACCGGCAGCTTGAGCGCGTTGATCAGGGTGTCGTTCTTGCGCGGCACCATGCCCGTCACGAGCACCACGAGATCCGCCGGAATGCTGACTTCCTGGCCGCCGGTGAGGGAGTCGGCCGTCGTGACGACGAGCTGGCCCGCGGCGTTGCGCGAGACGGAGGGGGGCGTGTCCTCGAGGTACTTCATGAAGACCGAGCCGCGCTCGCGGGTCTCGGTGTACATGAGCTCATACTTGCCGTAGGTGCGCATGTCCCGGTAGAGGTGGTACTGGTGTACCTTCGGGTCGAGGTTCTGCACCTCGAGGGATGCGTGGACCGTGGCTGCGCAGCAGTAGCGTGAGCAGTACGCGTTGCCTTCTGGCTGGCGGCTGCCGACACAGTAGATGTAGGCGATGGTCTTCACGGGGCGGCCATGGTAGGTGAGCGATCCCTTCGAGCTGTCGACGAGGGCCTTGAACTTCGGCAGAGTGAGTACCCCGTCGATGCCGTAGCCGTACTCGCCCACCTCGGGCTCGTAGGTGTCGAAGCCGGTGGCCACGACGATCGAGCCGACGTTGAGAGAGATGCCCATCGACTTCGGGCCGCCGATGTGGATGTCCACCTTGTAGTTGCCGAAGCTGCCCGACTTCGCCGTGAGTTCGGCATTGGTGAAGACCTTGATCGTCGACCGCTTCTCCACCTCTGCCATCAGCTCGTCGACGAGCTTGCTGCCCTTGCGTCCCTGCGGGTACATGTTGCCGAACTTCGCGACCCAGCCGCCGATCTCCGAACCGCGCTCGATGAGGTAGACGCCGAGTCCGATGTCCGCGAGCCCGATCGCCGCCCTCAGGCCTGCGACTCCGCCGCCGATGACGAGTGTCGCCGGTGTCGTCTCCACTTCCAGTGGGTGGAGGGGAGTCGACAGGCGCGTCTTCGCGATGCCCGCCTTGACGAGTCGAATCGCCTTGCGCGTAGCGCCGGCCGGGTCGTCGGTGTGGGCCCAGGAGTTCTGCTCCCGGATGTTGACCTGCGTGTAGGTGTAGGGGTTCATTCCGGCGCGTCGCGCGACGCCTCGGAACGTGAACGTGTGCAGCTTGGGCGAGCAGGACGCCACCACCAGCCCGTCGAGGTTCTGTTCCTTGATCGCCTGCACCATGTCGGTCTGGGTGGCATCCGCGCAGGCGAAGATCGTGGTTTCCGCCACCACCACGTCCGGCTCATCCTTGATCGCGTCGCGGACGGCCGCAACGTCGACGTAGTCGGAGATGTTGCCGCCGCAGTGGCAGATGAAGACGCCGATCCGTCGTTCGCTCATACTGGCACCTTCTTCGCGTTGACCGTCTCCAGGTGGGCGGCGGCCTGCGCCACGGCGGAGCCGGCGTGCAGGATGCTGTCCACGATATCCTTGGCGCCCGAAGCAGTACCGGCCACGTAGACGCCCGGAAGGTTGGTCTCACCGGAACTCAGGTCCTCGTCCGCCTCGGCGACGAAGAAGAAGTCATCGAGCGTGAGGCTCTCGTCGGGGAAGAGCTTCTCCGCCTCCCGGCTGGGCTGCACGCCGACGGCCAGGACGACGAGGTCGTACTCCGCCTCGGTGATCTGTCCACCGTTGTCGATGTCCTCGTAACGCAGCACGAGGTTGCCGTTCTCGAGCTCGGTGATCTTGGCGACACGGCCCTTGATGTAGTTGGCTCCCATCGCCTTGGCCTGCTCGTAGAACTCCTCGTAGCGCTTGCCGGCCGCGCGCACGTCCATGTAGTGCACGGAGACGTCGGCGAGCGGCAATGCGCCCATGATCAGCTGGTTCTGCTTCGCCGTGTACATGCAGCAGATCTTCGAGCAGAGCGGGTTGCCGACTGTCTTGTCCCGCGAGCCGACGCAGGAAACGTAGGCGATGCGGTCGGGCACCCTGCCGTCCGAAGGCCGGAGGACCGTGTTGAACGGTCGCGTCGGCGCGAGCTGGCGGTCCATCTGCGTCGCCGTGATGACGTTCGGGAAGCGCCCGAAGCCGTAGTCCTCCTTGAGGGTAGCGTCGAACAGCTTGAACCCGGTCGCCAGCACGACCGTTCCGATCTCCACGTCGAACGTCTTCTCGTGCATGTTCAGGTCGATGGCGTTCGGCGGGCAGGCTGCGACGCACTGGCCGCACTCCGAGCAGACGCCGCAGTCGAGACAGCTCCCTGCACCACGCAGGGCCTCCTCCTCGGTGAGCGCCGGCTCGATCTCGTGGAAGTCCGCAGGCGCCTTGTCGTGGCCGAGGGTCAGCGTCACCGGGTCGCGATGGTTGAAGCTCTTCTGCCGGGCCATGACCTTCGCCTTGTCGATCACCCCGAGCCGGTCGTCGAGGGCGAAGAAGCCGCTCATCTCGAGCCCTTGCAGCCAGCGGTCCATCATGTGGGCGGCGCGTCGGCCCTGGCCGACGGCCGTCGTGATGTCCGATGGACCCAGCACGACGTCGCCTGCGGCGAACAGGTACGGCACCTCGGTCTGGAGCGTCTTCGGATCCACCTTGATCCGGCGTCCCTCGCCGAGCGTCAGAAGCCGCGCGAAGCTCGCGGTGTCCGGCGACATGCCGATCGCCGCGACGACGATATCGCATGGGATGACGAAGTCGCTGCCGGCCACCGGCTGCGGGCGACGACGTCCGGACGCGTCCGGCTGGCCGAGTTCCATGCGCTGGCACTTGACTCCCGTGACCTTGCCCTGGGCGTCGCCCACGACCTCCACCGGGGCGACCAGGAAGCGGAACTGCACGCCCTCGGCCTCCGCGTCATCCACCTCGGCCTTGTGGGCGGGCATCTCCTCGCGGCCACGCCGGTAGGCGACAAGCGTCTCCGCCGCACCCAGCCGTCGCGCCGTGCGCGCGGCGTCCATCGCGACGTTGCCGCCGCCGACGATTACGACGCGCTTACCCTTGAGATCCGGCACCAGGTCATGGCGCACGTCGCGCAGGAAGTCGAGGCCACCCAGAACACCGCGCAGCTGCTCACCCGGGACGCCCATGCTCGAGGAAAGCGGGGTTCCGGTGGCGATCAGCACGGCGTCGTAGCCGTCAAGCTTGAGGGCGTCGGGGTCCTGGACCGGGGAGTTCGTGGCGATCTCGACGCCGAGCGCTGTCACGTTGGAGATGTCCTGGTCGACTACCTCCTTGGGCAGGCGGTAGGTCGGCAGAGCGTAGCGCAGGAAGCCGCCCGGCTCCTTGTCGGCCTCGAAGATCCTGACGCGATAGCCAAGGCGCGCGAGCTGCCAGGCCGCGGTGAGACCGGCCGGACCGGAACCGACGATCGCGACCGCCTTGCCGTTCGGCTCGGCCGCGACAACGCCCGGACCGTCCTGCTCGGCGTAGTGTCGGTCAGCGATGAAGCGCTTGAGGCGGCGGATCGGCAGCGTCCCCTCGAGGTCACCTCGAGTGCACTCGCCCTCGCAGGGCGCGTAGCAGGCGCGGCCCAGCGTGCCGACGAGCGGCGTCGCATCGAGGACGAGCTGGAAGGCCTCCTCGTACTTGCCGTTGCGAATCAGCGAGACGTACCCGTGCGCCTTGATGCCGGCGGGACAGGTGTCTGTGCAGGGTGAGGTGCCTTCGCGCTCGATCACGGCCTTCTTGGGCACGGCCTGCGGGAACGTGATGTAGGCGGCGCGCCGGGCGATGAGATCGTAGTTGAACTGGTCCGGCACGGCGACGGTGCACGCCGTCTCGCAGAGCTGGCAGCCCGTGCAGGCGGCCTCGTCGACGTAGCGGGCCTTCTGGTGCACGGTCGCCTTGAAGGTACCGTCGGACCCGCGGTGGATCGCCTTGATGTCAGTGTAGGTCATCGCCGTGATGTTATCGTGGTGGATGGACGTAGCCATCCTCGGCGTGGTGATACAGCTCGCGCAGTCAAGCGTCGGGAAGACCTTGCTGAGCAGGATGACGCGTCCACCGACGCTGCCTTCCTTCTCGACCAGAAGGACCTTCTTGCCCATGTCACCGAGTTTGATCGCCGACTCCATGCCTGCAATCCCGGCGCCGACCACCAGGACGTCGTAGTCCATTTAAACCACCGCCTTCGCAAGCTCGTCGACGAACTCGGAGATCTGCTTCTGGAAAGGTTCTGCGCATACCGAGCAGACAGCCGCCATGCGTACGCGCTTGGGCGAGATGCCTCGTTCCTGCAAGGTTTCCTGCGCCTTCTGGACGTTCGCGGCCGAACGCGCGCTGCAGTTTGTCAGATACGAGCATTCGTCGCCGTCGGATGCGATGAAGACGCCGTCGAAGCCGGTCTCGATCGCGTGCACGATCCAGCTGGGCTTGATGCCGCTGGCGCACGGAACACTGATGACGACGACACCGGGCGAGTAGTGCAGATGCCGGCTGCCGGCGAGGTCGATTCCAGGGTCGGAAATCGTGTTCGTGGAAAAGACGAGGACTCGCGTCGTATCGCTCACTTCAGACCCTCCTTCGCGAAGGTCGTCTGGCTCCGGGTAACCGGAGCGCGTTTGCGGCATCCCCCACAGGTCACCGTGTGGCAGGCATACAGCTACTCAGGGGTCGAGCGCCGCTGGTCTTGCGCCGCCACCGTCTTGTGGTAGCGGGCTCCTCCGTCCTGCCGCTCGCCTTCCCGACGACCGTGAGTCAGTTGGAACCTCGGTCCGCCTTCTACGCGGCGGACCTGCAATCAGATGAACAGGCTGACGTTGGACTCGTCGGCCTCGCCAAGATAGGTGGCGACGCCGGCATACTCGAGGCCATCGACCAGTTCGTCCTCCTTGAATCCCAGCACGTCCATCGACATCGTGCAGGCGATCATCTTGACTCCCTGCTCGCGCGCCGTCTGGATGAGCTCCTCAAGCGAGTTGACGTTCTGCTGGCGCATGACCCGGCGCATCATCTTGGCGCCCATGCCGCCAAAGTTCATCTTCGAGATGCCGAGCTTCGCGGGGCCCTTCGGCATCATGCCGCCGAACATGCCCTGCAGAAAGCTCTTCTTGTGCGCAGGCGCCTGAGGCTTGCGCAGGATGTTGAGTGCCCAGAACGTGAAGAACATGGTCACGTCGTCGCCCATCGCGGCTGCACCATTCGCGATGATGAAGGCCGCCAGAGCCTTGTCGAGATCTCCGCTGAACACGATGATGGTCTTCTTCACCTTGGAGTGCCTCCTCTGGCACTTGCGCCTCGGGGGCCGCCGCCGACCGTGTGGTCAGCAGCCTTCTCCTGCCCGAGGTCTAAGACGTCCGGCCCACTCGGGATGCCGCACGGACGTGGCCCTCCGCGGCCAAGTCGGCCGCGCCGGACCGCGCACTCAGCAGAGAACCTACTTCATGCGCTTGACGAACAACTTCAGGTAGCCGGACTCCTCCATCTCGCCGAGGTATTCGTGACCCATTTTCTTGGCCCACGCCGGCAGGTCTTTCTTGGTGCCGCTGTCGGTCGCGAGAACGGCCATGATCTCCCCGACCTTGACTTCGACAATGCCCTTCTTCGCTGCAAGGATCGGGCCTGGGCAAGAGGTACCGCGCGCATCTACCGTCTTCTGTGGCTGGATCGCGGAGAGCTCTGTTACAGACATCTTTCTGCCTCCCACAATGCGCCTCATCGGCGTCTTGTGATTTCGTTCCCAATTGCACTGTACGCCGCGCAACCGTCGCATCCCATCACCAAACGGGGTCAATGCTTACTCCGTTCGCCCCACTTCCAATGCCGCGTCAATGATGCCCATAGGTCGCCTTGTCCGGTCCCATCGGCCCAGCGGCCGATAGGATGCCGCCAGACGTCCATGTGGCAACTTCCCCAAAGAGACGGGTGCGTATCCGACTCCTTTTTGCGTCGAGACCGCAAATCCGCGATGGCGATCACCCGACGGCAACAGGACCTCACTGACTGGAAGTACATGTGTCGGACTGCTGCTTCAGCCAAGGCTCATCTGCAGCCAAAGGCCCGTTGCGAGCCGCGTAGCGATCGGCTAGTCTGTCGTGGGGACATGCGCTCGAGCCAGGACGCATCCTGTTTGCGTCTCTGTCCCGAGCGACCATCGCAGGGTGTTGCCGTGAGTCAGGTCAAGGGAGCGACCACTGCTTGCTGACGGAGACGTCGGATATCCAGTCGGTGTACCACGCGCTCGACGAGGCAGATTTCTCGCGCTACCACTGGCGCACCGTACTCATTGCCGGCATGGGATTCTTCACCGACGCCTACGACCTTTTCATCATCGGTACCGTGACGGCGATTCTGACGCCCATCTGGCATCTCACGACAACCGATCTGATGTGGCTGAACTCGACCTCCCTCCTCGCGTCGATGCTTGGAGCCATCGTCTTCGGCCGGGTGATGGACCTTCTCGGACGCAAGAGCATCTACGGCATCGAGGTCATTCTCCTGACCCTCGGTGCCATTTTCTCCGCCTTCTCGCATTCGGTCTGGCAGCTCATGCTGTTCCGCGCACTCGTCGGCTTCGGCGTGGGCGGCGACTACGCCGGGTCCGCCATTATCACTAGCGAATACGCGAACCGCTCAAACCGCGGCCAGATGATCGGTACCGTCTTCTCGATGCAGGGTCTCGGTCTGCTCGCCGGTCCGGCCATCGCGTCGCTGCTGCTCGCCACCGGCGTGTCGCACGACCTCGCCTGGCGCCTGATGCTCGCACTCGGCGCGATCCCCGCGGCCTCCGTCATCTACCTGCGCCGCACTATAAAGGAAACGCCGCGCTACGCGCTGACGGTCCGCGGCGAGGCGAACTCTGCGGCACAGGTGGTACGCGACGTGGCGGGTCTCGAGCTCGAGGGCGCCAAGGTGCAGACGCGCCGCCGCAAGGCCAGGCTCTCGGATCCGATCTACCGCAAGCGCCTCCTCGGGACGGCCGGCGCCTGGCTGCTCATGGACGTAGCGTTTTATGGCACGGGCGTTTCCTCGCAGATCATTCTGCACGCCCTCTTGCCGGATGCTTCGCTTCTGAATTCGACGCTCATCGTCGCACTGATCTTCCTCTTCGCAGCTGTCCCTGGCTACTGGCTCGCCGTGCGCAAGGTCGACAAGAGCGGGCGCAAGCGCATCCAGTGGCGCGGCTTTCTCGTCATGGCCGCGGCCTATGGCGCCATCGCCCTGATTCCACAGGTGCGCGCCCTGCCGCTCCTCTTCCTCGTCGTCTACGCGATCAGCTACTTCTTCATCGAATTCGGTCCGAACGTCACGACGTTCATCTTCCCGGCAGAGGTATTTCCCGTAGAAGTCCGCGGACTCGGCGACGGCCTCTCCGCAGGCAGCGGCAAACTCGGTGCCTTTCTGGGCGCCTTCCTCATGCCACTCCTCGTGCTCCACCTGCAGCTCGCCGGCACGATGGCGATCCTCGCCGTCGTCTCGCTCCTGGGTGCGCTGCTGACGATTTACGCCCTGCCTGAGCCGAAGGGGCTTCCACTCGAGATCGCCGCCGCCGAGGACCGCATCTAGGTCAATCTGCGCGACGCGCATTCCGACCTCTGACGTGAAAAGGCCCCCTCACCCGAGGGGGCCTTTTCCATTACTTTGCGCGCTAGTAGCTGTAACCGCCTGACGAGCTGCTGCTCGAACCTCCGCTCGAGTTCGAGCTGCCGCCGGAACTTCCGCTCGAAGTGCTGCTCCCTTGGGCGGCGAGCCCGACACCGGCCACGAACCACTTGCCCTGCAGGCCCTGGCCATTCGCCTGTCCAGGCTTGCTGTCACCCGAGAACGTGTAGAGCGGATGGCCCTGGTAGGTGACCTGCGGACCGTTCGCCCCCTGCACGGTGTCCAGCTTGCCGCTGAGGCCGGACGGCGCCGACGGGTGGCCCGAGCCGAGCAGAAGCGGCGGCCAGATCCCGGCGCAGGCCCCTTTACAAGTCACCGTGGTCGCAGTGTCCGGCGTGAAGTAGTAAAGCGTCATGCCGGACGGGGTCGTCAGCACCTCTTCGCTCTTGCCGCCTATCGTGACCGTGCCCACGGCCACGCTTGCGGTGCTGCTCGACTGTCCACCGCTATGGAACGAGCTGGCCTTCTTCGCGTGATGGTGCTGGGCCGCGGCACTTGCGGACGTGCCGCAGCCGGCCAGCAGAAACAGCAAAGGCAAAGCCAGCATCCACGTCTTGCGCATCAACGAGGCTCCCCCCTCATGCGACGTGGACCACTCTGCTGCGCGCGACGCCACGTCCCGACCGCTGGCCGCCCAGCCGACCCCGCCACTGGACACCGTGGCGGCGCAACATCTGGTGTGACCATTCGGACACCGGCGACTGTCGCACACAGCCGCAGTTCGTCGCGAGGCTGATTTTGCCTCAGACATGCCGAGTTCCTGCTGCTCCGACCCGACGCGCGCGCCGCGCGACCCCCAGGTCGGCCTTCCCGGCAGCGGCCGCGACGCCCCTCGCCCGTCATCCTGTGTCTCGGGCCCTGCGCGCAAAGAGGACGAGACGCGGCGCATCCGCCCGCCAGGAATCCCCTGTCAGACTGCCATAGGCGACTGACGGCCCAAATCCCGCCTCTTCCAGGAGAACTTCCAGTTCCCCCTTGCCGTACAGGCGGAAACTCGCCTCATACGAGCGCGCGGGCTTGCCGTGCCAATGGTAGCGATAGCGAACTTGAAGGCGTCCTGTCGCCCCATCCCAGTCCCGCTCCTCCAGGACCGCGAGATCGCCCACGGTGCGCTCTGCCCTTGGGACGAAGTCCCGCAGGATGCGTTCGCGATTCCAGACGTCGATCACGAAGCCGCCGGCCGGCTCGAGTTCCCGACCCCAGTCGCGCAGCAGCTGGGCGTTCTCGGCGTCGGAGAAGAAACCGAAGCTGTGGAAGAGCAGCAGCGCGAGATCGAAGGGTCCAGCCCGCGGTGTGCGCATGTCGCCATGGAGCCACTGCACGTCGAGGTCCTGCCGCAGCGCGTCCCTGCGCCCGCGCTCGAGAAAGCGCCGGTTCAGGTCGACGGCCGTCACCCGCATGCCCCTGCCCGCCAGCGCGAGGGCGTGCCGACCTTCGCCGCAGCCTAGGTCCACGACGTGCGCCCCGCGCGCGACGCCCGTCAGGCTGATGAGGAAGTCCGTCTCCCTATCGGTGCGGTCGGCGTCGAGGCTGTCCCGCACCGACGCCGCATAGTCGTCGCCGTAGTAGCGGCGAAACCATTCAGGATCCGCGCCACCGCGCACGTCTTGCGTCATGTCCCGTCGAGCGTCACGCCGGTTGCACCTGCCACGACATCACGCCCAGGAAGGATTAGTGCACAACCCTTCGTCAGGCGGTAGAGATGGCTGACGAGCTCGTCCGGCATCTCTACGAAGGCCTGGTAGTGCATCCGTGGCACCACCAGGATGTGATAGCGGTTGATCGGACGGCGGTCGATGAGCGCGACAGCCAGCTGTTCCTCGTAGACGAACGGCGTGTCGGGCGCCCAGTTGCAAAAGGGGCAATCCACCTGCGCAGCCGGCTCTTCCAACAGTTCACCCCTTTCTCCAGGATGTCCCGCCCGGCCATCTCCCCAGTTCGGAGTAGCGGGTCGTCGCACGGCCTACGGCAGGGCCACCACGATACGCCCCGTGACGCCGCCCGCGAGAACGCGCTCCAGTGCCGACGGCAGTTCCGGCCAGGAGATCTCCTGGCAAATCAGGTCATCGAGGTGCGACGGGCGCAGGTCCTCCGCCATGCGGCGCCAGATGAGTTCGCGTTCGGCACGCGGCAGGTAGGCGGACTCAACCCCGAAGAGGGTCGCGTTGCGCAGGATGAAGGGGAAGACCGTCGTCTCGAAGGCCGAACCGGCCGTCAGTCCCACCGAGGCCACGAGGCCGCCGTAACGCATGCGACTGAGGACGGTCGAAAGCGTCCTGCCGCCGACGGGATCGATCGCTGCCGCCCATCTCTGTCGGTCCAGCGAGCGTAGCGCCTGCGGCTGCAGCTCCGCGCGTGGCACGATCGCCAGGGCGCCAAGCGCCCTGAGAAACCCCTCGGCTTCCGGCTTGCCCGTGCTCGCTTCGACGGTGTAGCCGAGGCCCGCCAGCATGTCCACCGCCAGGCAGCCGACGCCGCCTGTCGCGCCTGTGACGAGCACCGGTCCTTTGTCCTTGGTGAGGCCTTCCCGTTCGAAGCGCAGGATGGCCGCCGCGGCCGTGACGCCGGCCGTGCCGATCGCCATGGCCTGACGCAGTCCGAGGCCGCGCGGCAGCTTGAAGACCCAGTCGCCCGGCAGCCGCGCGTACGCCGCGTACCCGCCGTGGTGGGCCACGCCGAGGTCATGACCCGTCGCGAGCACCTCGTCCCCTGCCCGGAAACGGGCATCCTCGGATTCCACGACGATACCGCTGAGGTCGATGCCTGGCACGAGCGGGTAGCTGCGCGCGACGTTGCCGTTCGGGATACTGGCCAGGCCGTCCTTGAAATTGACGGCCGAATAGCGCACCGCAATCGTGACCTCACCCTGGGGAAGGTCCTCTGGCGTCAGCTCTCGCGCACCGAAGCGGAAACCCTCCGCGACCTTCTCGACCTGCAGCGCCGGAAAGAGTTCAGGCAGGGCCATATCTCGTCACTCCTCATTGCGGACCACGACGGGGTTTCCTTCGTCCCACGCACCTTGCATCCTGCCAGGGGAACGCGCCTCATGCCCGGCCGGCGGCTTCCCCGGCCACGGCAGCGCCCGCGCGCGAGTCCCGCCGCAGGAGGCGCACCACGATGCCGAGCCAGATCAGGAGCCGGAAGGCGACGACACCCATCGCCAGGCGGAGAGCAGAGACCAAGTTTCCGGAAAAGCCGAAGAGCGACCTGGCCGCAAGGTCAACCACGGTGAACCAGGGGTAGAGGAGAGCCGTCGCCCACGCAAGCGCCCCAAAGGCGAAGAGGTTCTCCCCCTCGATGTAGGCGAGGCAGACGACCCAGAACACGTACTGCACCGACAGCACCTTGTTCGTGAGAAACCAGAGCGAGAGGAGGAGCAGCATGCGCTTCAGGAGATCGAGATCCCGGCGCAGGAAGGTGATCCAGAAGAAGGCGGCGACGTAGATGCCGTCCAGGAGCAGGCTGATCTTGCCGGACCAGGAGCTGTAGTACTCCACCGAGCCGAAGGCGTGCCGCAGCACCATGCCCGCCGGCGAGAGGAGGGCGCTCAGGAGCGAGACGGTGGATTCCCACTCCGCCTGCCGGGCGAACTGGTAGTGCACGACCGATGCCATGGCGGGCGGGTAGAAGGTGAGGAGCGGCAGGAGGAAATAGCCCCAGCCGCGGCGTGTCCTCTGCCACCAGAGCGGCAGGAAGAGAATCGGAAAGAGCTTGAGGGCGATCGCGACGCCCAATAGGAACCAGCTCAGGCCCGGCCGCCGCTCGAGCAGAAGATAGCTCAGAACGAGGCAGAGGATCGGCCAGATGTCGTAGGTACCGAGAAGGGGCGATGCAAGCGGCAGGAGAGCCACCAGTACGACGGGACGCCCGATGACCACGGCGAGCAGGAAGAGGACGACCGCCGACAGGAGGAGCCAGCCCTGCGTGAAGTCCAGGTGCAAGCCGAGGGCGACCCAGTGCGCCAGCAGCATCGGGACGAGCGCGAGCGGCGGATATTCGCGCGGAAAGGTGCCGCGCAGGAGGAATCCCTGGGCGTAGGCCTGGTAGATGCCGACGTCCGAGACGACGGCACGGTGCGCGATGTAGAGCGTGATCAGCACCAGGGCCGCTGTGACGGCGAGGTCGAACAGCCGTCGAAGGTTCACTCTTGCCTCCACCGCCCACCTCCTCCCCGCCGCCGTGGCTCCCTCACACATACGGCTCCACTTCGCCCGGCGGGGCGACCTGTCCTGCAGATCTCCTCCGGGTGCTGAGAGAGAGCGGATCGGCTATCCTTGGACCATGAGTCAAATAGCTTTCCTCGGCACCGGCGCGATGGGCAGCCGCATGGCGGCGCGCCTGCTCGCGGCGGGCCACCAGCTGACCCTTTGGAACCGGACCCGGGAACGCACCGAAGACCTTCGCCTGCTCGGGGCCAAGGTGGCCCCGACGCCTCGTGAGGCGGCAGAGGGAGCCGAGTTCGTCGTCTCGATGCTCGCGGACGAGCAGGCGCTCAAAGCAGTGAGCGATGGCCCGCAAGGCCTCGTAGCGGGCCTTGCCCCGGGCTGCCTCATGCTCGAGATGTCCACCTCCGGGCCCCAGGCGGTGGCGGATCTCGCCGCCAGCCTGCCCTCGGGCGTCGCTCTGCTCGACGCGCCGGTGCTGGGGAGCCTCGGCGAGGTCGAGGCGGGTTCGCTCTCCATCTTCGTCGGCGGCACGGGCGACGATTTCGCGCGCGCCGAACCCCTCCTTGCACTCCTGGGCACGCCGCTCCACGTCGGGCCGCTCGGACAAGGCGCCAGGGCGAAGCTCGTCGCGAACGCGTCCCTGATCGGCGTGCTCGGCCTCCTGGGCGAGGTGCTGGCGCTCGCCGACGGCCTCGGCCTGCCGCGCGACACGGCCTACAGCGTCCTCTCGCGGACACCCCTCGCCGCCCAGGCGGAGCGTCGCCGGCCAGCCGCGGAGCAGGAGGACCTGCCGGTCCGCTTCGCCCTCGCACTGGCCCTGAAGGACGCGCGGCTCATCATGTCCTCCGCTGCCGAACACGGTCTCGACCTCAGGCTCCTCGCCGCCGCGTCCACCTGGCTCGGCCAGGCCGTGGCTTCCGGCCGCGGCGAGCAGGACTACTCGGCCATGCTGCGCGAGATCCTGCGGCAGTCGCGCTAGCGGCTCGGATCGCAAAGTGGGCCGGGGCGGTCGTCCGCTCCGGCCCCTTTTTGTCGCGCCGTGCGTTCAGGGACCGCAGCTATAGGTGACGGGAGCCCGGCCGATGCCTGGCACGCCGACCCAGCCCGAGGTGCCGCAGAGCCGCCTGGGCAGAACGTACGAGAAGGTCCAGCCGCGCGTGCTGCGGGGACCTGCGACGAACAGGGACCTCAGGACCACGATGGTCACGGATGTGCCCTTGAGCGTTGCGGCGGAGGTACTCGCGGGCGGCTGCAGGACGAGCGGCACGGTGACGCCGGTGACCTGTTTCCCGCAAGTGTCAGCGACCGCGGAGCCGTAGACGTTCGCGCCGATATGGAGCTCCGGGGCCGCAAAGCGCAGGCTGTGGATCCCAGGATTGGCCACCAGCAGCCTGAGCCGCGCCACGGTGCAGCCGCCCGCAAGCTTCCAGGAGCGCAGGTTGACCATGACAACGATCGAGGAGCGCGGCGTGGCGCCACCCGCGGCCAGCAGAAGACTCAGGGCGGCGAGGGCTGTCAGGAGCCATCGCCGCCACCTATTGGCACGCAATGCGACACCCCCGCTGTCGCTGCATCATCGCAGAAAGGGACCCTCCGCCCCTGAGAGCCAGTCGGTCAGGATGCGCCGTTGATGACTCCAGACGAGCTCGAGGTCCGGAAACTCGGCGCGTGCGAAGAACCGCTGCGCGCGGAATTCCTCGCCCTCGGGCCGCGCCTCGGTCTGCTGCGTCCTTGCCCGCATGATCAGCATGACGCTGAAGACCCGGTCGCCATTGGGATATTCCGCATATCCCTCGGGACCCGAGTAGACGCCGAAGAGCCCCTGCGGCTCCACATCGAGTCCTGTCTCTTCCAGCACCTCGCGGCGCATCGCCTCGGCCACGAACTCGCCCGGCTCGATGAGGCCGCCGGGCACGGCCCAGCGATCCTCCGCCCGCCGCCGCTGAAGCAGGATGCGTCCCGCGGGATCCTCGATCACGGCGCCGCAGCCGACGGTGATCACAAGGTCGTGCCCAAGCCGCCTCCGCACCGTCTCGATATAGTCCAATCCTTCCGCCTCCTTGCCGCGAGGACTGCCGCCCGTCCGGCCCGGGCGGCTCAGAGGGAAGCGCAGTAGCGCATGCTGCGCAGGGCAACTTCCGTCCCGCAGCCACGCAGGTCCGTCTCCAGCACCACGAGCGCATCCGGATGGGCCGAAAGCACAAGGCGGGCCATGGCTGCCGCGGGCACGAAGCCGGGGTCATCCTCATGTTCCGGCAGCGGCGGCAGATGGTTCGCCCCGCGATCCCATGAGGCGCCGTGCAGGTGCAGGTGGCCTGTGAACTCGAGCCAGCGCACAGCATATGCGTAAGGATCCCCGCCATGCTGGCGCGCGAGGAGGCCGAACCTGCCGGTGTCGACGCAGAGGTCGAGACCCGGATGCGCCGCGAAGAGCTCGCTGCAGAGATCGCGCTCTGGCTCTGGCTCGAAGAAGGCGGCATTCGGCCCGTCGAGCTCGAGGACGACGCGGATGGCATGCTCCTTGCCCGCCCGTTCGAGATCGCGAAGGATCCGCTCCGACGTCTCCTCGAGCCGAGCCCGCGGCCAGAGCCCTGCGGCCTGGGCGACGGGCGGGATTTTCCAGCCGGCCGCCTCGTAGTCCACCACGGGTGCGAGGAGCGCTGGCCAGGGATAGTGGAAGAGGATGTAGGACGCCCCGAGCTCGGCCGCTCTCGCCATAGCCGTGCGTGCCTGCCGTTGTGCGGTACGTCGCGCTTCGGCGTCGGGAGCGAGCCAGAAGGGCGCCCAATCCCAGGCGTGCGCCTGCACGATCGGATAGTGGACGCCGAGGACGAGACCGCGCCCGAGGACTTCCCGCGCCGCTTCCTCCGCCGCTCTGCCGCTTTCGAGAAACCCGATCTCGGCTCCCTGCCAGAAGGGGCTCTCGAGGTCGTGGCCGTAAGGCGTCGTGAGATGCCGTCCGTCGCGGACGAGCCGGCCCTGGATCGGTGCCACAAGCCTCGCCAAGGGAAGGCCTCCTCTGGAGCGCCCGGCCGTGTGGGGCTACACGGGGTCCCGGCGCAGGAATCCCGTGCAGCAGTGCACCGAGCCGCCGCCGCGCAGGATCTCGTCCATCGCCACGAGGTGCACCTCAACCCCATGCCGCCTGAGGAGCGCGAGCGTCTCGGGAAAGCCCTCCGCCATCACCACCTCGCCTGGAGCGACGGTGACGAAATTCGTGCCGAGTCGGCCCACCTCGGCGAGGTTCTCCTGGACGATCAGCTCGAAGCCGCGGTCGATGAGCTGCTGGCGCAGATCCCAGGTCAGGAGCCACGGCGCCACGACGATGCGCCTGCGGTCGAAAGGTGAGATGAAGCCGTCCACATGGATCTGGCCGTAGGGCACCGCCACGCGCAGGATGTCGTCGACGCCGAGCCCCCGCAGCTCGCGCTCGACCTGTTCGGCCCCCGCCTGGTTCGTGCGGCTGCTCGTGCCGAGAAGACAGGTGCGCCGGTCGAGCCAGACGACGTTCGATCCCTCATAGATTCCATCGCCGTTCACCGTCTTGAGGACCGGCACGCCGAGCCCGGCGAGACTCCGGGCGACCGCCCGCTCCTCGCCGCGCCGCTGGCGCGTCGCGGGGCGCGCGAGGATCGCGCCCTCGGGCGTCATCGTGTAGAGGTCACGCATGTAGACGGCGTTCGGCCGATCCTCGAGCTGTGCCTCGACGAAGTGCACCGCGATGCCGAGGCTGGCATAGGTGTCGCAGAGTCCGTCCAACTGCCGGCGGAAGCGCCCCGGATCGATCGGGGCGTCGTAGAGATGGTCTTGGTAGCCCTGTCCGGACACGAGTTCGAGTTCCCGCCCCGGCCGGTGCATCAGCACCGAGCGCAGCCACCCGACCTCGGAGTCCACGTAGAAGTCGCCCCAGAGCCTTTCCTTGTCCTCAGTGAAGGTGGCGTCGTCCGGGAGCCAACGGTCACCCTGGACACGCATCAGCGGGGGCCCTCGCAGAGTTCGCGATAGATTGAAGGGCGGCGGTCGGCCAGGAACGGCCACTCGTCACGGCTCACCTTCACCTTGTCGAGGTCGATCTCCACAGCGATCGCCACGTCCTCGCCCTCGGCACGAGCGACCACCTGACCGTCGGGGTCGATCACCATGCTGTCACCTCCGAAGAGGTAGTCGCCCTTTTCGCGTCCGATGCGATTGACCGTGGCGACGAAGCAGTTGTTGGCCATGGCATTCGCCGCGAGCGCCGTGCGCCAGCGCGCCTTCGAGTAGTCGCCCGACCCGCGCGGCGCGAGGATGATCTCCGCGCCCTTGAGGGCGAGGATCCGGCTGCCCTCCGGGAAGAGATTGTCCCAGCAGGTCTGGACGCCTATCGTGGTGCCCTCGTGGTGGAAGACGGGGAAGCCGAGGTCGCCCGGCTCGTAGTAGTACTTCTCGTACCAGCCCGGATGGTAGGGAATGTGGTTCTTGCGGTAGCGCAGGAGAATGTCGCCGTGCTGGGAGACAACAAAAGTCGTGTTGAAGCGCTGCTCGCCGCAGCGCTCATAGAGCGGCACCGCAAGGGCCATGCCAAGGGCCCTTGCGGTCTTGCGCATGTAGGTCAGGGTTCTGCCGTCCTCCGGCTCCGCGTAGGCGAATGCACGGCTATCCTCCGCGGAAGCTACCCAGGGCAGAGGAAACAGCTCGGGCAGCAGAGCCAGGGACGCACCCTGGCGCGCAGCCTCCTGCAAGAGCCCTTCCGTCTTCTCGAGATTCTCCGCCACACCCACCGACAGGTTCATCTGAATGAGTCCCAGGGTGAGCCGCGCCACGTCTGCTGCATCTCCTTCAGGAGGGTCGGACTATCCTTCCGCCAGATCCTTCGCCAGATCGGCCACAGGGCCTGCCGACGCCGGGCATGCGCAGACGCGACTTGACAATCTCTGCCTGCAGACGCATCCTGTGCACAACTTTTCCATATCCGCCAAGCTTCCTGCCTTGCAAGGGAGTGACTCTTATGCCAATGGATCCGAACCAGATGCCGCGCTGGGACCAGCCGGCCGACGCGCACCTTGAGCAGGCCTTCCGCGACGCCGAGAGGAACACCGTCTACGACTCCGACGCCGTGCCGCCGCCGCCCGCGTCCCAGAGGCTGCGGGACTTCTTGCGCAGGCTTCTGGGCCGCTGAATGGATCAAAAGGCGCCTGCCCGTCGATCGGGCAGGCGCCTTCTCACGTTCTCGCACCCTCTGCGGCACAGTCTAGCGCGGCATCGGTCCCGTCAGCAGGATGCGCGACCCCTCGTGCGGGCGGCTCTCCACCTTCAGCCGCCCGCCCGCGAGCCGGGCACGCTCCTCGAGGTGGCGGCGGCCGTGGTGGCCGGGCGGAGATGGCTGGCTCGTGTCGAACCCTACCCCGTCGTCATCGATCATCAGCTGGAACTCGTCGCCCACCCTGCGCCACGTGACATCGACGCGGTTCGCATGGGCATGCCGGGCCACGTTGCTGAGCGCCTCCTGCGTGAAGCGCGCAAGGTGCTCCAACGTCTCTTCCGGCAGCTGTGTGTAGGTCGTGTCGGACGAATGGATGCGCAGCTTGCCGCCGAGCCCGAGTTCCTGGGCGATCTCCTCCACGGTTGCCAGCAGAGGCCTCGCGTCCGACTTGAGGTCGAGCACGTAACGCCGGATCTCGTCCGTCACCTCGCGCAGGCGCTCCGCGAGCCGGTTCACCGTCTCGTAGGTGCGGCTCTCCTCGGGCACGTCGTCCAGTAGCGCGTCGAGCCCCAGCAGAACCGAGTAGATGGTCTGCAAGGTGCCGTCGTGCAGGTTCATGCCGATGCGCTGGCGCTCCTCCACCA
>JAJYNV010000236.1 GCA_021786135.1 Bacillota bacterium | reverse complement strand
GGCCAGGATAGCCAAATGGGCTCTGCTGGTCAGTCTTTCCATATATCCGCGGTTGTGACCCCCGCGCCCTAGGCCCGGAAGACGCGCCGAAGCGGCATGATTGGGGTTTGCAGCCACGTGCGGCACTGGACCGATCTGGGAATTTGGCGGCACTGGTCCTTGTGGCGGGGGCCGAACGGGCCCGTGCGCCATGGTCCATTCGGAGGAGAAATCCTACGATATATAGAAAGGGTGCGGCTCTTCTGGAGGGACTTCAGCTAGCACAGGTTATGGTCTAAGACGGCGCTGTGCTGCGTGTGGCGGCATGAGCGTGAGATAATGTTTGCAGGCTGACGCGGACGAATGTCTGGGGCTGTTGACGAGGCTAGACATCTGAAATCAGAAGAGTTATTGCTCAGACATGAGTACAACGCAAGCGATGCCTGAGAGTTCGCCGTTCCACTACGGTGGCCGCACATTCACCCTGGACGAGGTCGAATCTATTCGGAGGATCAGCGAAGACCCATGGAACAGCACGCGCACGGACATCGCGCGCGCGGTGTGCGAGGCACTGCACTGGGTGAAACGCGATGGCCAGCCCAACCTCCTCTCGTGCAACATCGCCTTGCGGCGCATGGAGGCGGACGGGGTGATCTGGCTGCCCCTGCCGACCAAGGAGCCTGTGCAGCGCAAGCGGCGGCGGACAGCCGCCGGGGAGCCGCAGGCACCGATCAGCGGCTCCCGCGGCGACCTGCAGGCCCTGCAGCTCCGCGTTGTGCGCGCGGGCAGCGACCAGGCGAAGCTCTGGAATGAACTCATGGAGCGCTACCACTATCTCGGCCACGGCACGATGGCGGGAGATCAGATGCGCTACCTCTGCTACGACGGCGAGCGTCTCCTGGCCGCCTTCGGCTTCGGCGCCGCGGCCTTCCGGCTTGGACCGCGCGACCGCCTGATCGGCTGGACGACAGAGGAGCGAGAGGCCCATCTGCACCTCGTGGTGGAGAATCGGCGCTTTCTGGTGCTGCCCTGGGTGGAGGTGAATGGCCTCGCTTCGAGCCTGCTCGCCATGGTGGCCCGCCGTCTGCCCGTAGACTGGCAGGAGCGCTACAGCTACCGGCCCGTGCTGCTCGAGACCTTCGTCGAGCGCGGCCGCTATGCGGGGACATCCTACGCCGCCGCGAACTGGATCCTGATCGGTCGTACGCAAGGCCTCGGCCGGC
The DNA here is from genome assembly GCA_021786135.1 of Bacillota bacterium. Lineage (GTDB taxonomy): Bacteria > Bacillota > Sulfobacillia > JAJZYS01 > JAJYTV01 > JAJZQO01. The sequence goes on along the minus strand of JAJYNV010000236.1, from coordinate 2,694 downwards.
CGGCACCTGCGCAGCAGCGCAAGCCGATCAAGGACATCTGGCTCTACCCGCTCGAGGCCGGCTTTCGCTCCGTCCTGACGGGTGGACGACTGCCGGCGATCGACCTGCAGAGCCGTCGTGGATTGCCCCGCCGGACGAGCGAGCGCCGCGGGGGTGTCCCGAGATGACTGCGGCGGAGTTCGAGGCATTCGCACCGGCGTACGCCCGGCTGGACGAGATCACATCCTACCTCGCAGGTCCCATCGCCAGGATCTATACGGCCGCAGAGGCTGAGGACTGGGTTCACTCGGACGGAGCTGACGTCCTGCGGAAGATCCTCCAGGGCTTCTTCGATCTGCAGTCTGAGCGTGAACGGAGGTGCGAGGGGATCGTCGACGCCCAGGGGACGCCCCACAACGCCGTGGAGAAGAACCATGAGCGCAGCCTGACGACCCGCTTCGGCGACGTCGATGTACACCGCTTCGCCTACCGCCACGACGGTGCCCCCAACCTCCATCCCTTGGACGCACAACTGAACCTTCCGGAAGAGCAGTTCTCCCACGGTCTGCGGCGCCTGGCGGCCATCGAGGCCGCCCGCGGCTCGTTCGAGGAGGCAAAGGACGCCATCGAGCGGTCCACGGGACAGCTGGTCGGCAAGCGCCAGGTCGAAGAGCTCGCAGGGCGCGCAGCGGCGGACTTCGACGCCTTCTACTCCGAAACACCCCGCCCGAATACTGCGAGCGAGGATGTGCTCGCGCTATCGGTCGACGGCAAGGGTATCGTCATGCGCCCAAAGGCCCTGCGCCCCGCGACCGCCAAGGCGGCCGAAGAGTCGGGGCAAAAGCTCTCAACCCGCCTGTCCAAGGGCGAGAAGGCGAACCGCAAACGCATGGCCGAAGTGGGTGCCGTCTACGACGCCACACCCGTCCCACGCACGCCGGAGGACGTCCTGCGCACCAGCGAGCAGACCGAAGATCCGAAACCCGCTCCCACCGCCAAGGCCAAGTGGTTCACGGCCAGCGTCGTCGAGGACGCCGCCACCGTCATCTCACAGGTCTTCGACGAGGCCGAGCGGCGTGATCCAGAGCATAAACGCACTTGGCTCGCCCTCGTCGACGGGAACAACCATCAGATCGACCGCATCAAAGCCGAAGCCGAAGCCCGCTCTGTGCAGGTGCGGATCGTCATCGACTTCATCCATGTGCTCGAGTATCTCTGGCGGGCGGCATGGAGCTTCTTCGCCGAAGGCGATCCCGCGGCGGAGGCTTGGGTCCTCGAGAAGGCCATGGCTGTCCTCTCGGGCCAGGCGGGCATCGCCGCCGCCGCCATCCGTCGCAAGGCGACCGACCTCCATCTCGAGAAGAAGAAACGCGAGGGTGCCGACACCTGCGCCAACTACCTGCTCAATAAACGCCCCTATCTCGATTACCCCACCGCCCTGCAGCAGGGCTGGCCGATCGCCACCGGCGTGATCGAGGGCGCCTGCCGCCACCTCGTCAAGGATCGCATGGACATCACCGGCGCCCGCTGGGGACTCCAGGGGGCCGAGGCCGTCCTCAAACTGCGCGCCCTGCGGCAGAACGGCGACTTTGATGCCTACTGGCACTACCACCTGACGCAGGAGTACCGGCGCGTCCACCTGGCGCGGTACGCCCCTGACGTCCTGGGGAACGCCGCCTGAGCATCTGCGTCCCACACCCGGTTCGCCTCCGCGTAGCCACGGGCGTCAGACCTCCGGATCGCCGGTGGTCTTGTCGCCCTGCGCGAGCGCAGCCCTCTCCTCCTCCGTCTCTTTCTCAAACGCCCCGAGTATCGCGTCTTGCATGCGCTGGACGACCCTCCGAAAATGCGCTTCGGCTCCTGCCACGTCGGTCATCGAAAGTGACTCCTCAATCCCGTCCTCGAACACCCTCCTGCTTTCCGCCAGCGCCGCCACACGCCGCTCCGGCGGTATGTTGCCCCACGTCTCATGCTTAGCCACTCCCTGCCACTTCCCTGGCTCGTGTCAGTTTCCGCGTAAGTGCGACCACACCAGCCGAGAGAATGCTTCGTCAAGCGTACCTGCTCCCCTTGCCGCGCCACGTCACTCGAAAAGAGCCGCACCCGTTACAGTTGCGCGACCTCGACCTTCCCGGCGTCAGGGTGCGCGTCTAGGGCAAGGGCGGGCGCGAGCGCGTGGTGCCGGTGGATGGGGACGCCCTGCGCCTTGTCCACCGCTACATCCTCTACGAGCGGCCGGAGTCGGCGGAGTCTCTGATCTTCCTCGCCGCCAAGGGTCCCCACCGCGGGAAACTGCTCACCCCGGCGGGACTGCGCCGGATATTCCGATACCACCGGGCGCAGTCAGGGGTGGCGGCGGGCAACCCGCATCGCCTGCGTCACACCTACGCGACCAACCTGGCGCAGGCTGGCGTCGACGCCTACGTGCTGCGAGACCTGATGGGCCACGCCCACATCGAGAGCAGCCTCGTCTACATCCATCTCACGGCGCAGCACCTGCGCGAGGAGTACGATCGGGCCCTCCAGCGCGTGAAGGCGGGTGAACGGCATGGCGGCGAGTAACGCAAGCGCAGGTAGTGCACCGCGCCCGGAGATCGCCGCTATCCTCGAAGACTACGCAGACTTCACCCTGCGGCTCGGCCTTTCATATCACTCCAGATACGAGCGCCTGCGTGGCGCGAGGGCGCTGCTCGTGCGCATGGACGGACTCGACTG
>JAJYNV010000382.1 GCA_021786135.1 Bacillota bacterium | reverse complement strand
ACCTCCACCTTGTCGTAGAGGTGGTCGATGTTGAGGTCGTGCCACGCCGGGTCGTCGGGAGGCAGCGCAAAGTACTGCTTCAGAGATGCAAGGAGACCTTCCTGGTCCGGCACGTCTCCGGCTGGGAGCGTGGCGTAGAGCGACGGCATGTCGTCGATGGCGGCGATGAGCGCGGGGAGCTTCGTCAGGAGTTTTGGGGGATTGCCGGCGTAGCGGCGCATCGTGTCGCCCGGCGCCAGCGCCCCGAGATACCAGTCGAGGCCCAGCCCCAGCTCGCGCGCGCCGCCGCGGTAGACGGCGCCGTTCAAATGGTTGCCCCATGTCATGGCGGGGGCCAGCGCCGCAAGTCGAGACGGCTGCGTCACGGCGGCCTGCCACTGTGTCATGCCGAAGTAGGAGCCACCGAACATCGCGACGCGCCCGTCGCTCCCCGGGAGGCCTGCCGCCCAGGCCACGGTGTCGTAGCCGTCCTCGAACTCGTGCAGGAAGGGAAGCCACTCTCCCTCGGAGCGGTAGCGCCCGCGCACATCCTGGATCACCACGATGTAGCCGCGCTCCACGGCCCGTAGGGGATCCATGCCGAGCATGCCGGCGGCAAAGTCCTTGCCGTACGGCGTGCGGGTCAGGAGCACCGGAAACGTTCCATCCCCGGACGGCCGGAAGACGTTGGCGCGCAGCACCGTGCCGTCTCGCATCGGTACAGGCACATGCTGGCTCACAAGCACTTCGCGCACCTTTGCATCCGCCATGCATCTTCACCTTCCGCCAAGGTCGCTTCAGCCTGCGGCTGAGGGGAGGCATCTCAGCCCGGCTCGCAAAGGCGGCCCTCGCCGCGCCTTGGCGGTTCCCTGCCGGAACATGGAAGGCGCATGGGTCATGACAGACGTTTCAGCGTCCGGCATTCAGCCGAACCAAGGCCTGTCGCGCAGGGTGGGCGGGCCTAACCTTGGCGGGTGGCTGCCATAGCCTCCAGGTACAGCATCGAGACCTGCCGCGTGACAGGCCCCGGAGCAGCGAATGCATGCTGGTCGAGGCGACGCACGGGCACCACACCCCGGAGGGCATTGGTAAGAAACATCTCCTGTGCATTCTGCAGGAGAGGGCGGGGGATAGGCTCCTCACGCACCACCAGGCCATGACGCAAGGCCTGCGCGATCACGATGTGCCGCGCGATGCCCGGCAGGGGTCCCGCATCCAGGGATGGCGTGTGGATCTCGCCACCCAGGACCAGGAACACGTTGGACCGTGATCCTTCCACGAGTTCATCCCGATAGTTCAGAAACAGCAGCTCATCGACTCCCAGCCGCTGGGCGTGCTGCGCCGCCAGTATCTTGTCGAGTGCGCTCGATGACTTCACGCGTGCGCCCGGATACGAGCTGTCCACGCGCCATGGCGCGAAGCCGCACGACATCGCGCGGGAGGCTTGCGGCTCGGCATCGAGGGGGCCGGTTTCGGCCAGCAGCCGCCAACCGGACGGCTCTGGCGGGACGAAGCCGCGCGCTCTACCGGTGCGGCTGACCGCCAGCCGAACGAAGCCGTCCGCGATCCCGTTGCGCTGTGCGAGATCAAGGCATCGTCCGGCTATTTGCGCGTCCTCCAGGCCAAAGGAAGGGAATTGAAGCAGGCTCAGGCTGCTCCGCAGCCGTGTCAGGTGGTGCGCGAGAAAGGGGAGCCCGCCACGGAACACGCGGATGGTCTCGAAGATCCCGTCACCGTAGCGCAGAGCCCGGTCGTCAAGCGGCACGCCATAGGCCTGCGCTGAGACCAGCCGGCCGTCATCACCATCTTCAGAGGAGCAGACCCAGACCAGAGCTGCGGATCCGGGCATATGGCCATCCTTTCTGGTGCGCCGCGGAGCATCACCCAGTCAGAGGAAGAGCGCCGAGACCATCAAGCCAAAGGGGCTCCGGTCGCCTGCAGCATGGCGCTCGCCTTGGCCAGGGTCTCCTCGTACTCCTGGTCGGGATCCGAGTCGAGGACGATGGCGCCGCCTGCGCCGAATGTCACGCGATTGTCGGCGCAGACCATGGTGCGGATCATGATGTTGAGGTCGAGGGAGCCGGTGAAGCCGATGTAACCCATCGATCCGCAGTAGGCGTTCCGGCGGACACCTTCCAGTTCCTCGATGATCTCCATGGCACGGATCTTCGGCGCACCGGTGATCGAACCGCCCGGCAACGTTGCACGCAGGAGGGCGCCTGCCGTGGTCCCGGGCAGGAGATCGCCCTCGATCATGGCCACCGCCTGGTGCACGTTGGCGTAGCGCTCCAGTTGGCGCGCCGTGCGCACCCGCACCGTGCCCGTCTGACAGACGCGGCCCAGGTCGTTGCGCGAGAGGTCGACGATCATGTTGAGCTCGGCCTGGTCCTTCTCGCTGTGCAGCAGCTCGCGCAGAAGCTCTTCGTCCTCTCCCGGCGTTGCGCCGCGCGGGCGGGTGCCCTTGATCGGGCGCGTCTCCACCTGACGTTGGCCGTCATGCTCCTGGACGCGCAGGAAGCGCTCGGGCGATGAGCTCAGGATCTGAAAGCTTCCCGCATCGAGCATCCCGCTGAAGGGAGCAGGGCTGGTCGTTCGCAGCCGCTCGTAGAGGATGCGCGGCGCACATGGGAGCGGGCCCTGAAACCGCTGCGAGAGGTTGACCTCGAAGATATCACCCGCAAGGATGTAGTCCCGCGCGCGCTGCACTGCGCGGCGATAGCTTGGGCGGTCGAAGTTGGAGGCGAGCATGCCCGGTGGGCCGGGAACATCCAAGGGAGGTTCAGCCGCGGCATGCGCGTCCGCCGCCTGCAGCAGCTCGGCGAGCTGCCCTGCCGAGGCGAGAGCCTGCTCAGCTCGCCCGGGCAGTGGGGCAGCGATAACCCAGGCTTCGTCATGCGCATGGTCGATGGCCAGCACGGCGTCGTAGGCGCACAGGTAGATGTCCGGTATGGGCGAATCGTTCACGGCTGTGGCGGGCAGGCGCTCGATCAGGCGGCCTGCATCGTAGCCGAAATAACCGACGAAGCCGCCGGAAAAGGGAGGCAGTTCGTCCTCGGGGTCCAGGCGCCACCGCTCAAGAAGCGCGTCGAGCGCGGCGAAGGGATCCTCGTGCAGGCGCTGCGTCTGGTCCGTACAGCGGACGCGCGTCGCCCCGCCCCGCACTTCGACGGTGCAGAACGGCCGGGTGCCGAGAAAGGACCAGCGCCGGATGTCCTCGGGTCCGTTGGCGCCGGACTCGAGGAGAAACCGATCAGTCGAGGGCGGCAGGCGATCGAAGAGGTCGGCGGGGCTGAACCGTCCAAAGACGCGTGTCACCACCAGCGGCTTCGGGCCCTCGCAGTCAGACATGCCTGAGCACCGCTTCCGCTTGCGCTGCGCGAGGGGCGGAAGAGCCTCGTCGCACGTCGGCGACGAAGTTGGCGAGCATGTCGATGCCTCGCCGCGTGAAGACCGACTCCGGATGGAATTGCACCCCTTCGACGAGCCCGTCTCGGTGGCGCAGGGCCATCACCTCGCCGTCGGCGCTGCGGGCGGTCACGTTCAACTCGGGCGGTACGCGATCACTGTCCACCACGAGCGAATGATAGCGGCAAACCGTCAGCGGCGAGGGCATCCCGCGCAGGCAGCCCTGCCCGCTGTGCCAAACGGGCGCCTGCTTGCCGTGCATCGGACGCTGGGCAGCGACGATGGCGCCGCCGAAGCCGACCGCGAGCGCCTGCATGCCGAGACAGACACCCAACATGGGCACGCGTCCCGCCAGAGCCTCGATGAGCGGGACGCATATGCCCGCCTGTTCGGGCGTTCCCGGACCCGGAGAGAGCACGATCGCTTCCGGCCCCAGACGGGCGACATCCTCCACGCTGAGGGCGTCGTTCCTATGTACGGTGGTTGCGACGCCGAGTCTGCCTAAAAATTGGACG
>JAJYNV010000102.1 GCA_021786135.1 Bacillota bacterium | reverse complement strand
GTCTCTTCCGCTCCTGGCGCAGGACGTAGGCGATGGCGCGGTCCTGGTCCATCTCCTTGACCTCCATGAAGTCGAATCCGAGAAGCCGTCCCTCAGGGCCGTCGCCCGCCCGCACGACATACATGGTGAGGGGTATGGGGGCTCCAGTCTCGAGGAAGAGCGTTGCCGAGACGATGTCCTGCTTCATGATGCCGGCGCCCTTCGGCGCCTGGGCGAGGAGGCCGCAGCCGGAGAGATCGATCGCCCGGCAGGCGGTCTCGCCGATGACGAGCGGCAGGTCCACTGGCGTGCGGTGGTAGCGCCGCTTGGCGAAGCGCTGGATCATCAGAGGCTGCCGCGCCGTGACGCTGCCGTCGGCGGAGACCGAAAGGACGTCGAGTTCCGCCACGAGCGTCGCGGCGCCGGCATCGACGCGCGCGATGATGTGACTCCCGGCAGGGAATGGGACACCGCGCCAGCGCCTGCCATGAGCCACGAACGTGAGCGTGCGCCCGTCCTGGCTTGCGAGCCGTGCATGCTGCACGATCGGACCCTCTGGCGTGGCGCGTTCCAGCGATACCTCCGCACCGATCGGAAACTCGGGTAGTTCCTCCAACGCGCAGCCTCCACGGTAAGCCGGTTTACGGGGAAAGCGCCTTCGCAGGATAAAGCCTTTTGGCAGAGAATCAGGAGCGAAGCCAGCGTCTTGTACTCGCGCTCAAGGTAGCAGATAGACTAAAGTTGGTACAAGCGAGAATGGTGCATTAGGACCTATTCTACGTAGACTTCCACATTCATGCTCCATGTACGGTGTTGGCTGAAGGACCGGAGGTGACGATGAATGGCCGAGGATCCGATGCTGAGCCAATCGGAGATCGACGCCTTGCTCCGTTCCCTACAGGACGAGCCAGCACCCTCCGATGCACCGTCACCTGGGCCGGCACCCCAGGTCGCTCCACCGACCGCACCGGTCCGGCGGGGTCCCGACGTGCCGGCGCATGTCGCCTACGATCTGCCACCGGGGTTCGGACTCCTGCTCGGGGTGCGCGTCTCGCTGTCGGTGGAGCTCGGCAGCACGGTGCTGGAACTCGGTGATCTCCTGGGACTCGGCCGCTCGTCGCTCATCGTGCTGGGCGGCCGCGTAGACGCCCCGTTGACTCTGCGGATCAACGGCGTGCCCTTCGCCGAGGGCATCGTCGTGGAGACCAATGGCCGCTACGGCCTGCGCATCACAGAACTCTTGCGTCCTGAGGAAGGAGCTAAGGCCTCTTGAATGTGGAGTGGATCAACCCTTTCATCCGTGCCGCCAACCATGTGCTCGGCGAAACCGTCTCCTTCAGCCCCGCGGAACTCGGCCAGCTGCAGGTGGAAGAAATCCCGTACACCACCCAGGACGTCACGTGCATGCTCGGAGTGTCGGGCGTTCTCTCGGGGTCCGTCCTTCTCGGCATGCCCGAGGGTGTCGCCTCGGTAATCGTCGAACGGATGGTCGGACAGCCCGTGCCGGTGTCCGACCCCTTGGGGGAGTCCGCCTTGGGCGAGGTCGTCAACATGATCTCCGGCTCAGCTCTGCGCTTCCTGGAGAGTGCAGGCTACACCTGCACCATCACCCCGCCGGTTGTCATCCGCGGCCGCGGCGCGGTGATCTCCACAGCGACCAAGAAGCGGATCGTGGTGCCGATGCGCTACGGCGACGCCCTGATGCACCTGGCCGTTTCCCTGCAGCAGGGTTGAGGGGGAAGAGGCAATGAGGCGCATGCGCCTTGGAGAGGGCTCAGTCGGATGCACGCTCGCGGATGCCCCGACCGACGCCAGCGGCCGGCCGCTCGCTCCGCGCGGCAAGGTCATCGACGAGGAACTCGTGAGGCGCCTGCAGGAATCCGGGGTGACCATCGTCTTCGTGGACGATGCCGCTTTCCAGGACCTCCAGTACGCAGCGCTCGTCTCCCCTCCCACGCTCCGTCTCGCGGCAGCCGTCTTTCGCGAGGCCAGAGAGCGCATTCAGACAAAACCCAAGGAACCTCTTCCCTATGTGCCCTTCCTGCATCTCGCGCAGGCGGTCATCCAGGATTCCTTCGACACGCCGCTCGACATGGCCGCCGTGCTGCATCCCCAGAACCAGTCGCAGCGCGACGAGATCCACGCCCTGAACCGCGCCAGCCTCGCGGTGCGACTCGCTCACGCGTTGCGCCTGCCGCGCTACGCGAACGATCTTGCGGTGTCCGGGCTCGCCTGCGACCTCGGCATGATGCTGGTGCCGCCTGATGTGCGCTGGCGGCAGGAACCCCTGTCGGCGGAGGACCTCGAAACGATCCACGCGCATGTCGCTCAGGGCCTGCACCTGGTGGAGGGCCGGGAGGGCTGGACGGCCGTCACCCGCGCCGCGATCGCGCAGCATCACGAGCGCACGGACGGCAGCGGCTACCCGAGCGGGATGGAAGGGGACCAGATCCACCCTACGGCGCGCATTCTCGCGGTCTGCGACGTCTTCGCGGCGATGCAGCTGCCGCGGCCGGACAGAAACCTCCTCTCGCCGGAGGAGGCCCTGGCGGAGGTGGACGGGGCGGCCGGCAGCCTCTTCGACTACGATACGGTCGTGGCATTCCACCGTATGGTGCCGCCGTTTCCGGTCGGCACGGAGGTGGAGCTCTCGAGCGGTGAGCGGGCAGTGGTGCTGCGCGTGCCGTCGAGTCTCAAGGCCAGGCCCGTTGTCCGGGTTTTCATGGACAAGGACGGCAATCGGCTGTCCGAATTCACCGAGCTGGATCTCAGCCAGCGGGACATGCAGGCGACGACCGTACTACGTGTGATCGCTTAACTGGGAGCGGGGGGAAGAGTCAGTGGCCAAGATCCTGGTGGTGGACGACGCCATGTTCATGCGCAGCAGGCTGCGCGGACTCCTTGAGGGAGCAGGGTATACCGTCGTGGAGGCGGCCAACGGCAAGGAGGCTGTCGATGCCTACGAGCGCGAGCGTCCCGAACTCGTGCTCATGGATGTCACTATGCCGGAGATGGATGGGCTCGAGGCCTTGAAGCACATTCGCCAGGGCACCCCTGCGGCCAAGGTGATCATGTGCTCGGCGCTCGGCCAGCAGTCGATCGTCCTTGAAGCCATCAAGGCGGGGGCCAAGGACTTCATCGTCAAGCCGTTCCGGCCCGAAAAGGTTCTTGAGGCCGTCACTCGCCAAGTGGGGTGAGGAGCCCCATTTTTTCTATCCTTCCGTATAATTCAGGTCGCCCGTAGCGCGGTGCCGGGTGACGGGGGATGAGCCTATGAGTGATGGGGACCTGCAGTTCGTGCTTTTTGAGATCGAGGGCGTCCGCTACGGCGTCGAAGTGGAGAGTGTCCTGGAGGTCATCACGCGCCCGGACGTCAGCCAGGTCCCATCCGCCCAGGACTTCGTCCAGGGCGTCATCAACCTGCGCGGCAAGGTCCTCCCTGTGATGGACCTCCGTCGGCGCTTCCGCCTCGGCGGCGATTCCGCCCGGTCGACGCACATCGTCATCATGCAGCTGCACACCGAGACGGCCGGCATCGCGGTCGATGGCGTGTCGCAGGTCGTGCGCATACCGGTCGAGGCGATCGAGCCTCCCCCGGCGGCCATCTCGGGGCCGCAGGCGCGCTACGTCGTCGGCATCGCCAAGCTGCAGAACTACCTCGTCGTCCTGCTCGATCTCGACAAGGCCTTCGAGGAGGAAGACCTCGTTCTGGACGCTGATCAGAAGGCATTGCGCGGCGTTGGCGGCACAAAGGCGTTCAGGGCCGACATGCAGGGGGCAGACCATGGCGAATGATCTAGGCTGGTCGCTGACGGACGACGATCGACAGCTTTTTCTTGCCGAGGCCGAAGAACTGGTGCAGGTCCTCGAAACCGGCGCGCTCGCCATGGAGCAGGGCGGCATCGCGGACGACACGCTGCAGGCGATGTTCC
>JAJYNV010000383.1 GCA_021786135.1 Bacillota bacterium | reverse complement strand
CCGAGGGGGCGGCTGGTCACTACAAGGAAGTCGATGTCACTCGATGCTGGCTCGAAATCTCCCATCGTCAGGGAACCGTTGACGTAGACGCTAACGATGTCATCGCCGAGCGCAGCCTTTGTAGCCACTGCGAAATCACGCAACGTTTCGACCAGCACCCACGCGTCACGAGGAGACCGGAAATGGACGCGGTCGAGCGCAGCCCTGAGTTCTTGTTCGCCAGGCATTCTGCGCAACTTCTCCCTATCAGGCGGCATTTCGGTGCGCTTCAGTTCCCCGTCGAGTCTACCAGAATAAGTTTGCGGCAAAGCGTACGCTCAGCTGTGACGCGCGCGCAGGTGCACCAGGGACTTCCGGGCCCAGCATTCTCCCCGAGCCCGACTATGCTCAACAAAACCACGGCCGTCGCCCTGCACCTTTGTGCAAGGTGGCGGCCGGTCGCGCTGCTGCCTCCCGACAGATGACAGAGTGCCCGGCCATCGCCCGACGCTGATCGGCTGCGCCCAAGGAGTCGGTGTGCCCTAAATGGCGTTTGTGACGCAGAACCTCAGACGGTATCCAAACGCGACATACCATCCTGTGCAAGGCTCCCGCCAGTGAACAGGGCGACGATCTGCGCCCGCCTGGACAAGCCAAGTTTATCCAAAATGTCACTGACATGGTTCTTGACCGTCTTTTCCGCCAAAGCAAGCCGTTCGGCCACTTCCCTGTTGCTCAAACCGAGGGCCACGGCCTTGGCGACCTCGACCTCCCGCGGCGTCAGGGCATGGGTAAGGGTCTCAGGCCGCATTGCACCCTCACCGTCGCGCACATAGCGGAGCAACGCGTCGGCCACCTGGTCACGCAGGACCTGCCGGCCTTGTGCCACAGCGCGGATTGCGCTGCAGAGCTTCTCGCTGTCGACTGTCTTGGTCAGGAAGGCGTCCACGCCAATAGCGGCGGCGGCGACCATGGCGTGGTCCTCGCCGTACGACGTGAGCACCACAATCTTTGTCGCTGGAGCAATCCGTCTGAGGTCAGGCACGATGTCGAGGCCCGAGCGATCTGGCAGCCGGATGTCCAGGATCACTACATCAGGGTGATGACGATCTATCGCCTCGATAGCCTCGGCCGCACTTCCAGCCATGGCATCTACCGCAAAATCCACGGTGTCCCGCAACAGAGAGGCAAGTCCGACGCGCACAACCTCATGGTCACCTACGATGACAACGCGTATCATGAACGCCCCCCTCTCTACTTCGACCCATGCTCGCCTGGCTCACGCGGCCGGCCAGGGCAGGCGGACGTCGAGACGCGCACCCCCTGCTCCGGCACAGTTCAGCGCCGCCGTGCCCCCAAGTTCGGCAAGGTTGCGGCGCATGTTGGCGATGCCATGCCCCTCTCGGATCTCAAAGTTCGCGCAGCCCGTGCCGTCATCCTCGATGCGGACGTGCAGTTCCTGCTCCGTGCAGGACAGCTCGACCCGCACCTTTGCCGCCTGACCGTGTCTCCCGGCGTTCGCGACAGCCTCATGCACCACCTGCCCGAGCTTTGCGACCCAGCTTGCCGGCAGGCGGTCCGCAATCTCGATACCGTGCCATCCCACAACCACCCCGTAGAGGTCCGCGACGTCGTCGGCGTCAGCCCGCAGGGCCTCCGCAGCACCGGCCGGTCGGTCGCGCTCGAGCGCCTCGAGCACGCCGCGAATGGCGACCATGGAGCGCTGCACCGCCTCGATCGCAAGATCTACGGTCATCGTGTCGGTCAGGGACTTGAGGCCATGGCCCTTGGCTCTCTGCAGTTGAATGCCCAGGGCGTAGAGTCCCTGCAACGCGCGGTCGTGCAGTTCCACAGCGATCTCGTGCCGCTCCGATTGCCGCACCTGGCTCGCGTAAGCGCGCGCAACCCTCTCGCGCGCTATGATGATCGCCGCCTGGACCGCAAACATCTGGAGCAGGCGTTCGTCTGACGAACTGAAGGCTTCACCGTCCTCACGGCCGCCGAGGTAGAGGTGGCCGAGCAGCTCTCCCTCCCAGCGGATCGGCACGCCCAGAAAGGCGCGGAATTGCGGATGCGCACGAGGGAATCCGGTGAAACCGGGGTCGCCCGTGACATCGTCAAGCCTGAGCGGATCGGTGCCGGAAAGCCGCGACAGCAGGCCCCTGTGTTCCGGCGGCTTGCCGATTGCCTGGCGCACATCCTCCGCCACGCCGTACGTGACGAACGATACGACGTTCTGCGCCTCGTCAAACTCGGCGAGGGCACTGTACGTCGCGCGGCTGAGCTGTGCCGCAAGTGCGGCGATGCGGCCGAGGACCTGCTGATACGTGCCGTCCCGCGCAATGTCCACGGACGCCCGGTGCAACGCCTCGAGTTGGTCATCCCATCGGTTTGCCGCGTCGTAGAGCTGGCTCAGCTGGGCCTGGCGCTGAGCCAGCTTGTGTTCGAGGCGTTCGATCTGAGTGAAGACGACCCAGATGATGGAACAGATTGCGATCGACTCGACAACGGCCATGTAGCGCTCGGCAAACTCTTCCCAGGGCGTGGCTGTACGCAACCACGGTTCGATCCAGAAGTCGAAACCGATCTCGACGGCCGCGATCACGGTGATCAGTATCCACTTGATGCGCCCTGCCATGCTTGCGCGTCCCGGTTGTTTCGCCAAGATCGGCGAAGCCGGAGCTCCAGGGTGGCTACTGTGCATCGGGCACCGGCCTTTCAACCGACAACGTCACCTGCGCAACTTGCGCATGTACGGTGCGATCTCGACCTCTTCCGGAAGTTCGCCCAGTTTTTGCACTTCATGCTGCACCCAGCGGCCAAGAATGTCTAGCAGCAGCAGGAAGAGTCCGGAGACAAGCAGCAGCGCACCGGCCATGAACCCGATGATCGTCACACAAAAGACAGCCCCTATGCTCAGGAGCGCCAGGCCTGTCATCCTCAGCGGCCCCATCGCGACCGGCTTGACGCCCCTTGCCTGCCTTGCGGCGCCGGCCACCGCGCTCAGCCGCGGCGCGGTGGATGCTCGCAGCCCGCCTTGTCGCCACTGCCTCACAACCGTGCGTGCGACAGCCTTCCCCTGCGCCATGGCCACGACAACCGTCGACGGTCCTGTCAGCGCATCGCCGGCTGCGTAGACACGTCCCGCAACCGGTCTCTGCGCCAGGGCCATGGCCGCCTCGCGATCTTCGATGCGCTGTGCCATCTCCGCCGATCCCTGCGGCAATCCGGACGCCATGAAGCGGCGGTCCCGGTAGGTAGGTCGCTCTAAAGGGGGTACGGGCAAGGACGCCCTCAGGCCCGCCAGAGGACTGCCGTCCACGCGATAGCCCATGGCTACCACCACGAGCTGGACCAGCCCCACCTCGTCAGGTGCGCTCGCAAGGACCTGCGGCTGCTCCCTGGCGCTCCTTTGGCGGGTGTGGCCCAGCCGTGCCCTGAAGAGCTCGCCAATGCCACCTTCGAGACTCGCGACCACCGTGTTGAAGCGGATGCGCACGCCCTCCCGCTCCGCCTGTTCGAGCTCGTCGGTGCGCACCTTCGCGAAGCGGCGGTCCATCCACTCGATCGCCAGCACGTCGACTCCCAGCCGCTTCGCGCTGCGTGCCACGTCCATGGCCGTATTGCCTGCGCCGACCACCAGGATCTTGGCGCCAGGGCGGATGTCCGACAGTCGCTGCCCATTGCGCAGGGCTTCCTTCGCCCGCCGCAGGAACGACGTGGCATCCTCGACGCGCGCCTCGTCCATTCCTTCGGTCCGCAAGGTGAGCGGCTGTGACGCCCCATAGGCCAGGATGACCGCATTGTGAACCGACAGCAGGTCCTGGACCGACTTCTGCCTGCCGATCTCGACCCCCGTGACAATCTGCAGCCCAGCTTCCTCGAGTGCCTGCAAGGGGCGTGCCGCCACTGCGTCGGGCAGGGAGAAGGCAGGAATGCCC
>JAJYNV010000336.1 GCA_021786135.1 Bacillota bacterium | reverse complement strand
CTACGACCGCAACAGCATTTCGAAGGATGTGCTCCGGCGCCACGGCGTCACAGTGATCGAGATACCGAGCTCCGAACTCAGCCGCGGCCGCGGCGGTCCGCGCTGCATGAGCATGCCGCTCCGGCGACGCTCCGTCGCGGGCTGACAGCAGGCAACGTCGCGAGGAAAGGTGGCCCCGCTATGGGCATGAACCTTCTGGGCCGCAGCATCCTGAAGCCCGCCGACCTGCATCCTGACGAGTTCCTCTATGTCCTCGACCTCGCCGAGGAACTCAAAGGGCTCAAGGCAGCCGGCAGCCTTCCTCCGCTCTTGAAAGGGAAATCGCTCGCACTGCTCTTCGAGAAGGCCTCGACGCGGACGCGTTGCGCCTTCGCCGTCGCCTGCGCAGAGCTCGGCGCACACCCCGAGTTTCTCGGCAAGGACGATATCCACTTCGGCAAGAAGGAATCCGTACGCGACACGGCACGGGTCTTGGGGCGCATGTTCGACGGGATCGAGTACCGCGGCTTCAGCCACGGCGTCGTCGAGGATCTTGCCCGCGATGCCGGCGTCCCGGTCTACAACGGCCTCACGGACCTCTGGCACCCGACGCAGGTGCTGGCAGACCTGATGACGATCCGCAGCCATGTCGGCTCGCTGCGGCGTGCCCGGCTCGCCTACCTCGGCGACGCCCGCAACAACATGGGCCACAGCCTGCTGGTGGCGGCAGCCCTCACCGGCATGGACTTGCGCATCGCCGCGCCGCGCGCTCTCTTCCCGGACCGGGAGATCGTGGCGGTCGCCGAGATCCTGGCCCAGCGGACGGGCGCGCGCCTCACCATCGCCGAGAGCGTGGCGGACGCCGTCCGCGATGTGGACGCCATCTACACGGACGTCTGGGCGTCCATGGGCGAGGAGGATAAGCTCGCGGAACGGATCGCGCTCCTCCGTGCCTACCAGGTGACAGGCGACGTGCTCACGGCCAGCGGCAACCGCGATGTGATCTTCATGCACTGCCTGCCTGCGGTCCACGACAGCCGCACCGCAGTCGGCCGCGAGGTGCTCGAGGCGTACGGCATGGAGGGCCTCGAGGTCACGGACGACGTCTTCGAGAGCAGCCACTCGGTGGTGTTCGAGCAGGCGGAGAACCGCTTGCACACGATCGCCGCCCTGCTGGTGGCGACTCTGTCCTAGCAGGCGTGTGGCTTCTCTCCAATACATCGCTCTGCTGCCGCGGCCAGAGGGACTCCCCTGGCATGGCCGCCGCCGCAGACGAAGAAACGAAGGTGAACCGCATGGCCGAGCTCGTGGTCATCGCCCTCGGCGGCAATGCCATCGCCGACCGGGCGCAGGTGCGGGCGGAGCAGCAGGAGGAGACGATACGCAGGACGGCGATGTCCGTAGTGGACATCGTGGCCGAGGGCTATCAGGTCTGTCTCGCCCACGGCAATGGACCGCAGGTGGGCACAATCTTCCTGCAGCAACACGCGGCGGAGTCCGACAGGATGCCGGCGATGCCGCTTGATGTCTGCGGTGCCATGAGCCAGGGCATGATCGGCTACTGGCTGCAGCAGGCTCTGCAAGAAGCCCTCACGCAGCGCTCCCTGGATCTCCCTTGCGCCACACTCGTCACGCAGACGCTTGTCGACGCGGACGATCCCGCCTTCTCCTCACCCACAAAGCCCATCGGACCCTTCTACTCGGCAAAGGAGGCGAAGGCGCTAGGCGATCAGGGCGGCTATGTGCTGCGCGAGGACGCGGGCCGGGGCTACCGGCGCATGGTGGCGTCGCCGCATCCGCTCGAAATCCTCGAGCTGCGGGCTGTCCGCCAGCTTCTCAAGTCCGGCTGTCTGGTCGTCGCCGCAGGCGGCGGCGGCATACCGGTCCTGCGCACCGGCGGCCGCTGCCGAGGCGTCGAGGCCGTGATCGACAAGGACCTCGCGGCGGCGAAGCTGGCCGACCAGCTTGGCGCCGACGTCCTCCTCATCCTCACGTCGGTGCCCGGCGCCGCGCTCCACTACGGCACAACCCGCGAGACCTACCTGAGCCACGTGCGCAGCGTGGACCTCGAGCACTACATGCGCGCTCGAGAGTTTGCCCCCGGCAGCATGCTGCCGAAGGTCGAGGCGTGCATCGGCTTCGTGCGGGCGCAGGCGGGCCGGCGGGCGGTGATCGCCGGCATCGGCGATGCGGTCGCGGCGCTGCACGGCCACAAAGGAACGCAGGTGCGCGCCTGAGTCTCAGTAGGACATGAGGTACTGTTCCAGTTCCCAGCCGTGCACCTGGGACTCGTAGATCTGCCACTCGATCTCCTTGGCTTCGAGGATCTGCCGCGTGATGTGCTCGCCAAGGGCCGCGCGGACGAGCTCGTCCGCCCGCAGGGCGCGCGCGGCGCCCGCAAGGGTGCGCGGCAGTTCCTCGATACCGAGTTCCTTCTGCTCATCGCGCGTCAGCCGATACATGTCTCTCGGAATCGGCAGTGGTGGTTCGATCCCGCGTTGCACCCCGTCGAGTCCCGCTGCCAAGGCGGCAGCGAGGACGAGGTACGGATTGCAGGAGGGATCCGGCGAGCGCAGCTCGATGCGCGTGCGCAGGCCCCGTTCGTCGGGCACCCGCACAAGCGGGCTGCGGTTCGAGAGCGACCACGCGATGTGGATCGGTGCCTCATAGCCCGGCTGAAGGCGCTTGTACGAGTTGACGAGCGGGTTCGCCACCAGGGTCAGACCGCGGGCGTGCGTCATCACACCGGCGATGAAGTGGCGTGCGGTCGCGGACAGGCCATCCGCTGCCGCCGGGTCCGCGAAGGCGTTCCGATCGCCCTGCCAGAGCGCAAGGTGCAAATGCAGGCCGGAACCGTTGATGCCGAAGACGGGCTTGGGCATGAATGTCGCATGGAGCCCGTGCTCTCGCGCCACTATGCGGGCCACGATGCGGAAGGTGGCGACGAGGTCCGCCGCTTCGAGCGCCGGCAGTTCCTTGAAATCGATCTCGTGCTGTCCCGGCGACACTTCGTGGTGCGCCGTCTCGACAGCGACGCCCATGGCGGAGAGCTGGCCGACGATATCCGCCCGTGCCCTCTCGCCCGCATCCGCCGGCGAGAGGTCGAAGTAGCCTGCCTGGTCGCTTGTTTCGGCCCGTGCCCTGCCGTCAGGTCCCAGCGGAAACAGAAAGAACTCAGGCTCTGCGCCGGCACGGAAATTGAATCCTGCCGCTTCCGCCGCCGCGATCTGACGCCTGAGCGCCGTGCGCGGACAGCCGTCGAACGGACTGCCGTCCGGCCGCACGATATCGCACAGGAGGCGCGCCGTCTTGGGCTGCCAGGGATAGCGCAGGTAGGTCGCGGAATCGGGGCGCAGGAACATGTCCGATTCCTCGATGCGCACAAAGCCCTCGATCGAGGAGCCGTCGAAGACAATGCCCTCGCTGAGGGCTCGTGCCAGCTCCCCGCGCGGGATGCTCACGCTCTTCATCGTGCCGAGGATGTCCGTGAACTGCAGCTGGACGACCTCGATCGCCTGCTCGTCAGCCAGGCGCAGCACATCCTGGCCCGTCAGGGATGCCAATGTCTCAGCCCCTTCGCCCACAATCTAGCACCGCACGGGAATCGCCGCAGCATTCTACACCCCATGCTGAGCCGCAATCTGTTCTCCCGGACGGAGGCGCGCCATGAGGATCTCGTCGACGTACCTGCCTTCGCTCACGGCACTGCCCCGCCTGCGCCCCTCCACCTGGAAGCCGAGGCTCTCGTAGAGCCTCTGCGCGCGCGGGTTCGTCGCGAACACCGTGAGTTCCACCCGCTCCAGCATCAGCCAGTTGTCGCTCAGGTCAAGCAGTTTGCGCAGAAGCGCCGTGCCGATGCCCTGGCCGTGCCGGGCCGCGTCGACGGCGAGGAAAAGGTGCCCCGTGTGCGCCGTCCGCCCCTCGTGCCGCCTGAGCCCTGCATAGCCTACGACCCCACCGTCCGCCTCAGCGACGAAGTAGTGCAGGT
>JAJYNV010000241.1 GCA_021786135.1 Bacillota bacterium | reverse complement strand
GAGAGCTCCGGACGTTCCCTGGCGTGCCGCATAGGCTCGAAGTCGTGGCGGAGTCGGGCGGCGTGCGCTTCATCAATGATTCGATCGCCACCGCGCCGGACCGGACCATGGCCGCGTTTGCCGCGGTGGATGGGCCGCTTCTCTGGCTTGCGGGCGGCTACGACAAGCATCTCGACTACAACGTGCTGCACGGTCACCTCGGCGCCGTGCGCAGGGCGTTCCTCTTCGGTCCCGTGGGTCGGCTGCTCATGCCGGTCTGTGAGCGCGACGGCATTTTGGCGGTGTTCTACCAGGACTTCGCGGCGGCAGTCCGGGCGGCCATCGCCGCGGCGCAAGCCGGGGATACCGTGCTGCTCTCGCCTGGTGCGGCGTCGTTCGACGCGTTCCGGGATTTCGAGGCGCGCGGCGAAGCGTTCCGGCAGCTCGTCAGCGAAGTGGTGGACGATTGAGGGCAGATTTGCCGGGTCATGCCGTGAGGGTGGAGGGGCTGGGCGTGCCGCGGGCGCCTCAGCCCCTCCTGCGACCTCGCAGTGGCGGGACTTGTCCCACATTGGTACACTAGCCTGGGCACGGCGGCCGAAAGGTCCGCCCGCTGACTTTTCTGCTCCACGTATAGGGGGATCTCCACTGAATCTGCAGGGCTTAGCATCCGGCGACACGCAGGATCGTCGCGCGGATATCCGCAACATCGCCATCATCGCGCATGTGGACCACGGCAAGACGACGCTGGTGGACGCCATGCTGCGCCAGAGCGGCGTCTTCCGGGAGAATCAGCAGGTATCCGAGCGCGTCATGGACCGCAACGAGCTCGAGCGCGAGCGCGGCATCACCATCCTGGCGAAGAACACCGCCGTCGTGTACCGCGGTCACACCATCAACATCGTCGATACACCGGGTCACGCGGACTTCAGCGGCGAAGTGGAGCGCATCCTCAGCATGGTCGACGGTGCATTGCTGGTCGTCGACGCGGCGGAAGGCCCGATGCCGCAAACGCGGTACGTGCTGCGCAAGGCTCTCGAGCAGCACCTGCGCCCGATCGTCTTCATCAACAAGGTGGATCGCCCCGAGGCAGACCCCGCCGCGGCGCTCGACGGCGTGATCGACCTCTTCATCGCCCTGGGCGCGGAGGAGGACCAGCTCGAGTTCCCCGTGCTCTACGGCTCCGGTCGGACCGGCGTCGCATCGATGGACGCAGGCACTCTTGGCGACGATCTGCGCCCGCTCTTCGAGACCATCCTCTCTGCGGTGCCCGGACCCACGGCGCGGCCCGGCCCCCTGCAGATGCTCGTGTCCTCCCTTGACTACGACGACTACCTGGGACGCATCGCCCTCGGCCGCATCCATCGCGGCGAGCTCGAGGTCGGGCAGACGGTCGCGGTGATGCACCGCGACGAGACGCAGACGCAGGGCAAGATCGCGAAGCTGTTCGTCTTCCGCGGCCTCGACCGCGTAGCCGTCGAGGGGGCTGAGGCGGGTCAGATCGTAGCCCTCAGCGGCCTTGCCAACGTGTTCGTGGGCGAGACGATCGCCGACACCCTGGAGCCCGAGGCGCTGCCTGGACTCGTCGTGGACGAACCCACGCTCACGATGACCTTCCGCGTCAACGATTCGCCCTTCTCCGGCCGGGAGGGCCGCTATGTCACATCGCGCCATCTGCGCGACCGTCTCTGGCGCGAGCTCGAGCGCAATGTCGCACTGCGCGTCGAGGAGACCGATTCTCCGGATGCGTTCGTCGTGGCGGGGCGTGGGGAACTTCATCTCTCCATCCTGCTCGAGACGATGCGCCGCGAGGGTTACGAGCTCGCGGTATCGCGGCCCGAGGTGATTCTGCGCGGGTCGGGCGATGGTGTCGAGGAGCCGTACGAGGAACTCGTGGTCGATGTGCCCGAGGCCCATGTGGGCGCCGTGATGGAGGGAGTCGGCAGGCGGCGTGGCGAGTTGATCGACATGCAGCCGATGGCTGGCGAAGGGCGCAGGCTCGTGTTCCGCATCCCCTCGCGCGGACTGATCGGCTACCGCGGCGAGTTCCTCACGTCGACGAGGGGCTACGGCACCATGCACCACGTGCTGCTCGGCTATGCCCCTGCCGGCGCTTCGCCGCCACGCCGCAGCCGCGGCAGCCTCGTCGCATCGGAAACCGGCGAGGCCACGTCGTATGCCTTGGACCAGCTCGGCGATCGCGGGAGTTTCTTCATCACCCCGCAGACACCCGTCTACCGCGGCCAGGTTGTGGGGGAGCACACTCGCGAAAAGGATCTCGACCTCAACGTGTGCAAGCGCAAGCATGTGACGAACGTGCGCAACGCGACGGCCGAAGAGGCGATCCGGCTGCAGCCCGCCCGCATCCTGAGCCTCGAGGACGCCCTCGAGTTCCTCGCGGACGATGAGCTGCTCGAGGTGACGCCGCAGAACCTGCGCCTGCGCAAGGCGGTCCTTGACGCCGAGGAACGGCACAAGATCACCAAAGCCAGGCAGAAGGCGATGGAAGCCCAAAGCTAGATTCCATTTTATGGTCTCATAGGCTACAATCCCGAATGGAGGGATGGTAGCCTATGTTGTTATTGGATGCGATAGCCATATGCCTGGAGCGGCTGGCGGAGAACGGCCGCGGCCAACAGACGATCGCGGCTTATCGCGCCGACCTGATGCTGTATGGACGTTTCCTGGCACTCAGGCTGCGTGTGCCGCTCGCTGACGTGGCGCTGGAGGACGGCGCCAGCCTCGGCGTCGATGTCTACCTGGAGGAACTGCGCGACGTGCGCCGCAACGCCCCGGCCACGCTGGCGCGCCGACTCGCCTCGCTCCGGGCTCTCTACGCGGCCACATGGCGGGAGGCGGGGCTCGGGTCCGATCCTGCGGCCCACGTCCGCTACCCGCTCGGCACGAGGCACAGCGTGCCGGCTCTCGATATCGAGAGCGCGCGATCGCTCGTGCGCGCGGCCGCCGTCGACAGCCGCACGCCGCTCAGGGATGCCCTCATGCTGGCTCTGATGGTCGGCAACGGATTGAGCCTTGCGGAACTCGTGCAGCTCGAGAGCAGAGACGTCGATGTGGCTCGCGGTCGCATCACCGTGCGTGGACGCCGCGGCCGTGCGCGGTGTGTGCCGGTGTCGCAGGCCACGGGCGAGCTCTTGCGGCGCCACCTGGCGATCCAGGGTGCCGGGCCGCTCTGGTGCAACAGGCGCGGCGAGCGGCTATCTCCGCGCGGCGTGCAGTACGTTTGCCAGCGGGCGTCACGCAGGGCGCGCATCCCTGGCGGTGTCTCCGCGCAGTCGCTGCGAGCCACCGCGCGGCGCCTGATGCGCAGGGCAGGTGCCAGCCCGGGTACGCTGCGTGCCCTGCTTGGAGTCGAGAGCGCGATTTGAAGCGTGGTGACCCGGGTGTGTCGCGCTACCTGTCCTTGGCTAGCCGAATGCTCGCCGTCGTGCCGGCGCCCGGCGCCGACCGCAGAACAAGCTCGGCGTCGAGCGACTCCGCGAGGGCCTTGGCGATGGGCAGTCCGAGACCGGTGCCCCGCTTGCCTTTGCCGTGACGGCCCCGGAAAAAGCGTTCCGTCACGAACGGCAGCTCATCCTTGTCGATGCCGGGCCCAGTATCGCGCACGTAGACTTCGACGCCCTCCGGCAGCAGGGAGGCCCCGAGCGTGACCCGACCGCCAGCCGGCGTGTAGTGGAGAGCGTTCTCGAGAATCGCCCAGAACGCGCGCGTCAGGATCTGCACGTCGACGTGCACCGTCGCGGCCGATGGCGACAGCACACGCACGTCAAGCTCGGGAGCGAGCGCCTGGGCATCTTCGCGCAAGC
Organism: Bacillota bacterium; assembly: GCA_021786135.1. Classification (GTDB taxonomy): domain Bacteria; phylum Bacillota; class Sulfobacillia; order JAJZYS01; family JAJYTV01; genus JAJZQO01. Next base: position 165 of record JAJYNV010000241.1, on the reverse strand, counting down.
CCTCGAGCCATGGGCCGAGCGCCAGGGCCTCAGGCTCCGGACGGCGGGTGCGCGCAGACTCGAGGGTGAGCAGGTCGTTGGTGAGGCGCGTCATGCCGCTCAGCGCCTGCTGCATCGCGCTCAGGGACTCCTGCGTCTCCGCGGGAGTGAGGCCTCCCTCAGATC